>JAADHM010000192.1 GCA_013151855.1 FCB group bacterium
ATATCAAGTTCGGCGGTATTGAGCGCTTCCCTGCCACCCCGCGGTCTTACCGTGGGATTGGAATTGATACGAACCACACCATTTTGAATACCGACAATCTGTTCAAAACCACGAGTGGGTAATGCCTGTATTTCATTTTTTTGAACAATACTTATTGTCGATGTTTTGTCTTTGATAATCAACGGTGCTTCTGCTTTAACAGAAATCGTAGTTCCCAATTTTGTTACTTCGGAAGTTAACGCCTGATTTTGATAGGTAGCCAAATCGGCATGCACTTCCACATCGGTAACTTCCACTTTGGCATAACCAACCGCCGTTATCAATAAGGTATAAGTTCCTACGGGAATATTTAAAATATTGTACCGACCATCGACATCGGTAATAGCCCCCCAATTAGTACCCTGCACAGCAACAGTTACTCCTATCAACGGTTGCTGATTAGCAGCATCCGTTATAACACCTGTTATCTTTCCGGTAACTGAGCCAAATGAAATCCCTGTCAAAAGAAAGAGCAGGACACAAATAATTCCTAACAGTTTTAGCTTCATGCTTTTATAACTCCTTATAATTTAACTTTTGTGTGTGCCAACATCTGGAAGGGTTTTAAAAACTTACTTAAAAATTTAACCAATTAATAAGGACCTCCTTTAGATCTAATAAGTTAACTCTTAATTTAATTATTTATAAAAAGACACTCTTTCATCTGTTTTTTGTCAACAAAAAACAATACTCAAAAATAATACTTTTCTAATTATTTTTTAATATTTCAAAATTGGAAAAAAGTTATTCGCTACGGCGAATTCGTCCGAAGGCGAAGGGGAAGATATAGTCAAGTTATTTATCTCAAATTGCTTTTGATATCTGACTGATTTTATAAAAATTGAAGCTTTTACTTATTCCGATTTCATTGGTTAGTGAATGAATTCTCTTGACAGAACTTATAAAAAGAGTATAATAAAATCCCGTAAATAATAATGACCCCATCGTCTAGTGGCCTAGGACACCGCCCTTTCACGGCGGTAACACGGGTTCGACTCCCGTTGGGGTCATTTTTACTATCTTGCAATAAAGCTCTAAAATACTTACTTTTTGTTTTGATTATGACGATAAGCAATAATACGCATTTTTTCGATAGTAACCATACCCTCATCAACCATCTTATCAAGCTCAGGTAAAAACGCTTCTATTTTCTCCGTTTCATCAACAATTTCGATAACAATGGGCAAATCCTCGGAAAGGCGAAGAATTTTCGAAGTATGAATACGGCTATGGGCTCCAAAACCGGCAATTCCACGCAAAATGGTAACTCCCGCTAAACCTCTTTCACGAGCTAACATCAAAATCGCTTCATAAAGAGGTTGATTTTCCCATTGGTCACTTTCACCAATGAAGATACGCAGAAGTTTTCCCTCACTATTATTTTTCATCATATTTTATAATCCTATAATTTTCACAAAGGTGACACCTAACCAAACGGAAAAGACACCTAAAACTATATTTCCAAATATATTAAGTAAAGTTAATTTAATTAGGTTAGAGTTAATGAGTTCCAAGGTCTCATATCCGAAAGTTGAAAAAGTGGTTAGTGCTCCCAGTAAACCGATGGTAAGAAAGAGTCTCAAATGACCGTGAAACATGCCCCGACTCTGAACCATATACATTACCCCTCCCAATAAAAAACAACCTATAACATTTACAATTAATGTCCCTCCCGGGAACAAAGGCTTGAAATACTGCTGAAAAAAACCGCTGAGCACATAACGGAAAATAGCCCCCAAAAACCCTCCGGCACCAATAATAATCAATTTAAACATAACAACTCCCATAAATAAATCTCATTTATAGGAGTTATTAGCTAAATAAGCGGTTATTACAAGTAAACTCCATT
This sequence comes from FCB group bacterium, assembly GCA_013151855.1. Lineage (GTDB taxonomy): Bacteria > Zixibacteria > MSB-5A5 > GN15 > FEB-12 > JAADHM01. The sequence continues at coordinate 1,889 of JAADHM010000192.1, forward strand.
ACTTATAAGCAATATTATACTAAATATACAATAAATCCAGTTTTTTTAATACATTTTTTGTTAAATATTGACGCAGGGATAAAGAAATTCTTATTTTAAGAGTTAAAAATCAGTGAGAACTTATGAAATTATTATTTATATTTTTTTTAGTAACCGTTGGATTGGCTTCATTATCTTTTAGCCAAAATGTCACCGTCAACAATGACCTGATTTTTGGTGCCGTTTTCCCCGGTATTCCCAAAACAATCTCAAAATATACGGCGGGCTCGGCAGCAGAATTTTATGTCTCCGGCACTGCCGGAAGCGAGATAACCATTGATTTTGCCTTGCCCAAGTATATGAACAACGGCGGCTTGGATATGCAAATGATATTTAATGAAACCGATTGCTCTATTGACACTTCCGCAACACCTGATCAGTCTAACCCTCTTTTTGACAATTTAGACCCGTGGCATACTTTAACTTACCGCCTTGGTTCTAATGGTCTGACTATTTGGCTGGGAAGTACCGTTGTCCCCGATGTGTATCAAATTCAAGGAAATTATTCCGCATCGATTGTTATTACCGTGGCTTATACGGGAAATTAGGTTTTCCCCCATAGTTTGCCATTTTTTCATACATTTTTTATAAACTTACCTGATTTCCCCCCTATTTATCTAATCTAATATTATGAATATAGCGATTCATAAAATAGAGCAGATAAAGATAATGATTTTTATATAATATTTTCAACTATGGAGAGTCGTATGTTGTCCCACAAGTTTCGTAATTTACTTATTCTTATAATTAGTTTTTACCTCTTAATGACACCATTTTCCAAGTCACAGGATGTCGCTAACGGTCAGGCAATCGCCAATGTTTTAGCGGCTTTAAGTATCACGGCAACACAGGATTTGAATTTTGGCAACGTTTTTCAAGGAGTCGCCAAGACCGTAACTAATGCCGATGCCGCCAATTCCGGTATTTTTACCATCACCGGAGAAGGAGGCGCCGGTATTTCCGTTTTTATCACTTTACCGGCATACTTAGCCACTGTTACCGGAGATGATCGGATGAATATTGCCTTTAGCAATACCGATTGTTCGGTCGATTCGACCAATAATATCGATCCCTCGGCCTTTGGCAATGGGTGGCAAAATGTTGACCCCAATAACTTACCGACAACATTAACCGTTGGTAC
>JAADHM010000056.1 GCA_013151855.1 FCB group bacterium
TGGGTAACAACCAGATAATGGCGATAGCGAACGGTTTTATAATCCACCCCACATAGGGAGTGGTGCCGATACCCAAAATATCTTCCAAACCGACTTTATATTTTGACATCAGCGTATAATCAAGAGGACCTACAAAAACGGTAAAACTGTCAGTAAAATGGGAAACGCTGGCAAAGGGCATACTGAGACCCACGGTGATGGTTCTTTTTTCAATCGTTTTGTTGTCAGCGGCGGGAATTTTAGTTTTTTCACCGTTGGCAAAAACCGATGCCGCTTCACGGTTTTTGGGAATCATTACGGCGGCAAAATATTTCGAACGCAATCCCGCCCAAGCCGTGTTGCCGTCTAAAGATTGGTTGAGCTTACCTTTGTTGAAATCATCAAGCTTTTCCCGTGAACCGGATTGCATTGCCACCGCTTCCATTGACCGGTAATCCAATTCCGGTTGCGGCTCGGTGACCCCCAAGGGAGTGTTCCAGACAAGATTATACTGACGTTCAAACCCCAGTTGCTGGATATTATCGACACTAAAAGATAAATCATAATTATATTTGTTGGGATAGAAATGGAAACGTTTTATGATTTCACCACCGGCGGAGCTTTGATAGGTATAGACCAAATCCAGTTCTTTATTCGTTGCATCGTATTCTCCCGGGGGAAGACTGGAGACAAACTTAACCCGTGAGGTCGAAAAAGCACCAGCGGCAAAAGTGGCTTCGGGAGTAACAAAACTGGCATGCGGTAACATCTCAATGGGCTTGCCGTCGCGATAGTTATAATCCTTTAAGATTATCGAAATAGGCCCGCCACCATAAGAAGTCAACAATATGCGGTATCTGTTGGTTTTGACAATAACGGTATCGCTTTTGATGCTATCCACCGGTGCATTTACAATAGATTTAAGAGTTTTTGTTGTTGTCGTTAAAGTATCTTTGTTGATTGCAGGAGTTGCTGTTGTCTTTACTTTTGTTGAAGTTGTGGTATCAACGACCGTTTGTTTTTGGTTAACCTCTTTTGGCAGAGTGGGGTGGTATAAGCCCAAAAATTCCATTATTTGAAAATAAAATAATAAGAAAACCGCTAAAATAACTATAAGAGCAATTGTTTTTTTATCCAATTCACTATCCCTGTTAATTTTAAATATTTAATACCTATACTTTTTAATATCCGGATTATTCAAGGGGGTCATATCCGCCCTCGTGCCACGGATGACAACGCAAAATACGTTTAACGGCCAAAAAAGTTCCTTTGAAAACTCCATATTTCCGCAAAGCATCTTCCGCATAATGGGAACAAGTCGGATAATAACGACAACTATTACCTATTATGGGGGAAAAAGTGTAACGGTAAAGATAAATCAAAATTATCAAAGGAAACGCCAAAACAACGGTTATTTTATGTGCTGGTGTTAATAATCTCGAATATGTGACCGATTTCTGCATGGAGATTTTCAAAATCCGGTTTGACGAGCTGGGGCTGAGGGAAAAGGGCAATTTTGACCGGCCTGGTTAAAAGCCTACGATTGGTGCGAACGGCTTCCCTGATTAGTCTTTTCAAACGATTCCTTTTTACGGCCACACCATATTTTTTGGGAATAAAAACCGCCCATTGAAACTCGTCGCTTTCCTCCCAGATTAGCTTAATGCTTTTCCCTGAGATTCTTTTGCCCTTACGAATAAGGTGGTCAATAGCCACCTTTTTTTTCAGGCTCAATCTTCGTGGAAATTTATTTTTTCCGCCCAACTCTGACAGTTAATCTTTTTCTACCTTTGGCACGACGACGAGCCAATACTCTTCGGCCACCTTTGGTAGCCATCCGCGCCCGAAAGCCGTGGTCATTTAATTTTTTTCTATTCGATGGTTGAAATGTTCTTTTCATTTGTTTAAACCTTTAATTTAGCCAAGAAATATAAGTAATTTATATTATCCGTCAAGGGAATTATTAACCGTCGCCGGCAAAACGAAAATATCCCCTTTCTTTCGTTAGGCTATAATTACTTTTCACAAGAAAACATAATAAAGATACAATAACATTAACCGTGAAAATTCTGATTATTTTTTATAAAACTTTCTTATAACAAACGCTCAAAGACAAAGTATAAACCAATACCGATGAAAAAAGCAACATAACCAAAGAGAAGGAACAACAGGGTAAAATGGAACGAATTATCCGTATCTTTATTCGTGATGTAGATTTTATAGGCAATGAAATTAGCCAAGGAGCCGACAAGACTACCAAAACCGCCCACATTGACCCCCCAAAGCAATGATTTCCACTGAGGGGTAAACTTGGCAAAAAACAATGTTGCCGGAACATTACTTATAATTTGACTCGTTAGGGCAGATAATAAAAAGACATGGCCTTTATTCTGCAAATCAGAACCTAACATAACTCTTAAATTATCAGAAAGACCAAAAAAGAAGAAAAAAGTAATCAACAAACCATAATCAATCAGAAAACTCTTGCGGTCCATTAAAAGCACCCAAGCAATAATTACCATCCCAATATATAAAGGCAGAATATGGATAACAGCCAAAATGAAGACCAGTAACAATATTAAATAAATGTACGAAGAAGACCTTAACTTTTCTTTTTTCTCCCTAACATGGTGATTATGATCCTTAATCATAAAAGATGCTAAAACCAAAAGCACCAAAAATATTAATGAGAAAGGAGCAATCCTAAAAATAAAATCCTTGGTTCCCACTCCATAAAACCAATAGATAAATAAATTTTGAGGGTTGCCAAAAGGGGTCAGTGCCGCTCCGGAATTGGCGGCTATGGCTTCTAAAATTACCAGGATATGTTTCTTTTCAACCGTAAGATTTAATGTTAAAGGAACGATGATAATCAAAGCAACATCATTGGTAACAAACATCGACAATACAAATGTCGCTAAAATCAGTTTTAAGGGAAGAAACTTGCCCTTGCTTATATTTTCTGAAAATCTGGTAAGGATACCACTGTCTTTCATTCCCTTCACAATGACAAAGAAAACAAACAGAGCGTAAAATATTTCAAAATCGGAAACAGAATAATGAGGTATTCGCTGGAGGTAAACAGAAGTGATGATAACCCCCAAAGCGGAGATCAGAAGCAACCACTCTTTGGATAGAAATTCAAACCAAGAAAAACGTTTCATATACAATTAACTACAATCATTAAAACAAACCTGTCTTGTCTTACCTTCTCAGAATATTTTCATTACTGTATAATAAAGAAAAACCCAAAGATATCAAAAATATTATTTCTTCTATCACAAAGCACTTACTTTATTTTCAATAAAAGTTTTCATATTTACATCCAATTTATTAAATTAACTAAATGAATTACGATAAAATTTATAACGAAACCAAAAAATATTTTGGCCTCCGACCGGAAGGCATATTAGTCGACTGCTATCGATATTTAAACCCATCGTTTCCCGTTCTGGATATTGGCGCCGGTCAGGGACGTAACACCCTTTTTTTAGCTCGGCAAGGTCTTGACGTGGAAGCGATCGAGCCTTCCAAAATTGCCTGCCAACAGATTATGTCACAAGTAAAGGATAAAAACTTGCCCATAAAAGTATTTAACACCGGTTTTGAGAATTTCCGACCATCGGTTAAATCCTACTCCGGGATTTTAATCTTCAGTATCATTCAAATTCTTTCGCTCCCAAAAATCTCGTCGCTTATCGATAAACTTTCTCAATGGACGGAAAAAGGAGGTTTGGTTTTTGTAACGGCTTTTACCACCGAGGATCCGGCTTTGGAAAAGCTTGATCGTAAAGCGGTTAAAATAGGCAAAAATTCCTATCGTTTTAATAACGATATTCACACTTTCTTAGAACCGCAAGAACTTAAGAAATTATTGAAAAAAGATTTCTCCCCTTTATATTATTGCGAACGGATGACCCCCTGGCATCGTCATGGACATCGAAAAGAGCATCGCCACGCCTTGGTCGAAGCGATATTCAGACGGAAAGATTAAGCAAAGAGTTTTTATTATATTAACTCACGTTTTCGCCGCAACGGAAAGACCCACAAACGGCTTATCATGCCAATGAGAAGCGAACCGTATAGCCTATTGTTATATGATTTATGACTCGATGGCTGCAAGGAAAAGAGCGCAGCGGGGTACAACATAAAGTTGCTGTTATGTCAATTAGTTTTCATCTTTTAAAAAGTGGCAGACGAGAGCGTCTGCCGACCACACAATATCTTAAATATGTATGACCTCTTCAAAAACCGATTCTTAGATAAACGAAAGTTATTACTTGAAAAAAAAGGAAATAAGTTATACTATATAACCTATATTGAACGGTAATATTTAATCTTTTTGGATAGTAAGGAAGGAATGCTATGGATAATAATCTGCGTTTCAATATAGCCGATCAACGACTTTCTTATAACGGCAAAAAAGAGGAATTGGTCTTTGACGAAGACCGCCTGATTGAGTTTAATCATCGCCATAAAGCCGCTTTGGCTAATTATGAGCTTTCCTTAGATGCTTGCACTATTATTACCCTAAGCGATAAGATCAATTACGATTCCAACTTGGGAGCTTTACGCAATCGCCAGTTACGGCAATCGGTAACTCTCTCGGCGGCGCTATCGGCTATCGCCGTCGGCTTGCACGGATGCGGAAGTTTAACCAAAGTTCCCAAGGAGCTCATCACCAAAGAGTTGATCAACAATCTCAAACGCGCCAACGACCGCACCGCCGCGCAGGTTATGGCGGAAGTATTACAGACCACCACCGAAACTCTGCCGGTAGGCGAGGAAGTTCTTATCGAGTGCGCTATCACCGAAGGAGTGCGGGTGAAACCGGGCAAAGAAGTAGGGGGTAACCCGACTATTGCCGTGGGGGCGGTTTTTGGCAAAAACGAACATCGCGCTCAGTACGGACTCTCGATGCCCTACAATGTGACCCTCCTTTCGATGGGCAATGACGTTATCGACGGCACCACCAAATCGGTCAAAGGTTTGCACTCCAGTTTAACGACATTATTTATTACCGAAGCTAACATAAAAAGGCATCTACCGGATATCTATGTCCAGCGCTGGATGAGCGGAGCTTATTTTGAAGAGTTCAACCCCCGGGAAGCCAATTTATTGGAAGCGGCCGAAATCATCTCTGCCGCTTACGGACACCCCGGTGTGAACCAATTGAGCGCTTATTTCCTGGACCGTCCTCGGCACCTGCCCGCTATGGATATCCTCAACAAAGCCGGTGTGGCTACTCCTTTCGACAAAGACGGCGATTTATTACCGGCGGTTATTTTAGGACTGGAAGGGCTTTCGTTTCCCAACAAGAGAGGACTACATTCGATGATTGGAGAAATAGGCGGCTCGGCGGAATGGGCGGTAGGCGTGTTGCCTTTGGTGTGGCGGGGCGGACAGGCTATCGGCATGCTGACCAGCCAATCCACTTTAACACGCAAAGACCTTTCCCCCGAAGAATTATGGAAAGAACGGTTTCACTTTACCGAAGAAGAGTTTATGCAGATTCAGGACGCCCGCTTCGAGCGCAAACCTTATTTCACTATTGCCGATATAATTGACGATCCTTTTGCCGGAGGTGTCAGCGCTTTCGGAGCGATTACCGATAATTATTTTATTCCTTTTATGGAAGGAGTAAAAACGGATGAAAGCAACCATCGCATTAGCGTTAATGTTTTGTTAGTCAATTCTCTGGGAATGGTGGAATGCTGGCAATTTTCTTTTAAGTGTCAACAAAGCCTCGGACAAACTTTGGAACTGATGCTCTCCCCCAAGGAAAAACTCGACGACCTCAGTAAACCGGAACTGGAAAAAGCAATCGGCGAGATGCTCCAAGATCAAAAACTCAGAAAGCGCTTCCGTATCTTTTTCAACAACGAATATTATCCCGCATTAATTCCCATACGAAACAATATGGTTTTGTTGCACAAAGCGGTGGAAGCATTGATTGAACGCGGCGCCCTCAACGATAAAGATCGGGAAATTGTTAAAATCACCGAGAAACTCGCCAGTGAATGGTTCGTAAACTCCGATTGATTATTTAAAAAGTACGCTTTCTTGTGGGTGGCAGACGTCCTCGTCTGCCGACCACGAAAAAACGGCAGCCAGATAGTAACAGGTGGGAAGGCCACTTCCGACATTTTTTATGCATGTCATTCCTGCGCAAGCAGGAATCTAAAGGTAGATTCCCGTTTTCACGGGAATGACGAGCAGGTGTTTTCACAGGGATGACCTTAATAGACTTATTTTGTGAACGGCAGACGCCCTCGTCTGCCGACCATGAAATTTACTTTTTTTCAGTATCGTCGGAAGTCTTATCGGTAGCAGGGGCAATTCCCAGTTTCACCTGTACTTTATTGAAAATTTCCGAAGCTATGGGAGCGTTCTCTTCCAAAAATTGTTTGGCATTTTCTCGCCCCTGCCCCAGACGCTCTGATTCATAGCTGAACCACGAACCGGATTTTTCAATTATATCGTGATTCACCGCCATATCCAAAAGCTCACCGGAATGAGATATCCCTTTGCCATAAATAATATCAAATTCCGTTTCTCTAAATGGCGGGGCTACTTTGTTTTTGACTACGCGCACCCGGGTACGGGAACCAACCATTGTTTGGTTATCTTTAATGGAAGCGATGCGTCTGATATCCAAACGGATGGTGGAATAAAATTTAAGAGCGTTGCCGCCGGTGGTGGTTTCGGGATTCCCAAACATAATTCCTATTTTCATTCTGATCTGGTTGATGAAAATAACGGAAGTTTTCGATTTGGAAATTATGGCGGTCAATTTTCGTAGCGCTTGCGACATCAACCGCGCCTGAAGTCCCATGTGGCTGTCACCCATATCCCCTTCAATTTCCGATTTGGGCGTCAAAGCCGCCACCGAGTCGATAACAACAACGTCGATAGCTCCCGAACGCACCAAAGTTTCGGTAATTTCCAAAGCCTGCTCGCCCGTATCGGGTTGTGAGATAAGTAAGTTGTCAATGTCAACACCAAGAGCTTTCGCATATTTGGCATCGAGAGCATGCTCGGCATCGATAAAAGCCGCCACCCCACCGGCTTTTTGCGCTTCGGCGATAATATGAAGAGCCATAGTGGTTTTCCCTGATGATTCGGGACCATATATTTCCGTCACGCGACCGCGGGGAATTCCCCCCACACCAAGGGCATAATCCAATCCCAAGGAACCCGACGGTATCACCTCCACTTCCAATACTCGGTTATCGCCCAGGCGCATGATGGAACCTTTGCCGAAAGAGCGCTCAATTTGCGTTAAAGCGGCATCAAGCGCTTTTTTGCGATCTGTACTCGTAATTACAGGAGTCATAAATGATTTACCTCTCTTTATTTCTATCTTTTTTTTGGCCATAGTTTATAATTTATAAAAACTTTATTTTAAATATATCACATTTTAATCAAGAATAAAATAAATAATTATCGTGACAGGTAATGTCAGTTTATTATACTTTTATAAAGGATAAGCGATACGACCGAGTCGCTTTTTTTACCGTTTGCTTATAAAAACAAAAAGTAATTGACGTTTCCGTTCTTTCGTAGTAATTATAGACGAGAGAGTTTTTTCTGTCCGATAAACTTTTTATAAACTCCTCTTTTTTGTTTTGTAATTATTATAAACTTTAAATAAGTCACATATCTGAATAAATATGAAATATTCAAATTTCGTTCATTTACACACGCACAGTCAATATTCCCTGCTCGATGGTGCCTGTCGACTGGATGATGTTATTAAATTGGCCAAAGAATATAAAATGCCCGCTTTGGCTATTACCGACCATGGGAATATGTTTGGCGCCGTGGAGTTTTATCAAAAAGCAACCAAAGCCGGCATTAAACCCATTATCGGCTGTGAAACTTACGTTGCCGCTGGCAGTCGCTTCGACAAAAAGCCTTCCAACCAATATCCCGATGGCGGTTTTCATTTGGTGCTTCTGGTAAAAAACGAAAAGGGTTACAAGAATCTAATAAAATTAACATCGGCGGGATATTTAGAAGGCTTTTACCACCGCCCCCGCATTGACAAAGAGCTATTGCGACAACATTCCGCAGGCTTAATCGCTTCTTCCGCCTGCTTAAAAGGCGAGATCAACTGGCTTTTGCTTAACGGTCATACCGAAGAAGCGGTGGCGACCGCGCGTGAATACCAAGACATTTTTGGCGAAGGTAATTTTTATCTGGAAATTCAAAACCACGGATTGGAAAAAGAAGAGCTCCTTATTCCCAAAATAGACGCTATCGCCCGTGAAACCGGTATCCCCTTGGTGGTAACCAATGATTGTCACTATCTCCGCCAACAGGATGCCGAAGCTCACGATGCCCTAATTTGTATTCAGACCGGCAAAATGGTTTCCGATACCAATCGTATGCGCTATAATTCCGACCAGATTTATTTCAAATCGGCGGAAGAAATGGAAAAACTGTTTGGAGATTTCCAACCGGCTTTGGAAAACACGGTGAATATCGCCGAATCCTGTCATTTGGAATTGGAAATGGGGACCTTAAAATTACCTCGCTTTCCTATCCCCAAACCCTTCGTTGACCCCGATGTTTATTTACGTCACCTTTGCGAAAGCGGACTGAAAGAACGCTACGGACAACTCAACGATAAAATAAATCAACGACTCGAATACGAGCTGGGCATTATCAAACAAATGGAATATGCCGGGTACTTTCTGATTGTAAAAGATTTTTGTGATTACGCCCGCTCCCAAAAAATACCTGTCGGACCGGGGCGCGGTTCTGCCGCCGGTTCTCTGGTTTCGTATGCTTTGAAAATTACCAATATCGACCCCATCAAATTTGAGCTTCTTTTCGAGCGGTTTTTAAATCCCGAACGAATTTCTATGCCCGATATCGATATTGATTTTGCCGACCGCGGTCGGGATAAAATCATCCAATACGTCATCGAAAAATACGGGAAAGACAATGTCTGCCAAATCATAACTTTCGGTACTATGGCGGCCAGAGGAGTTATCCGCGATGTCGGTCGTGTTTTAAGCATGCCCTACGGTGAAGTGGACAAAATAGCCAAAATGGTACCCGAAGGACCCGGTGTAACATTGCAGAATGCCTTAAAAAAAGTAACCGAATTAGCGGAGCTCAAAAACAATGACAAACGGGTGGAGCGTTTGATTAACTACTCCCTCACTTTGGAAGGTTTGGCGCGTCATTGTTCTACCCATGCCGCCGGGGTGGTTATTGCTCCTTCGGCGTTAACCAATTACGTCCCCCTATTTAAAGGTACTAAGGACGAAATTACCACCCAGTACGATATGAAGATGGTTGAAGCCATCGGTCTGCTGAAAATGGATTTTTTGGGGTTACGCACCTTGACGGTAATTGACGATGCTTTGCGCATGATCAAGGAAAATCACCCCAACAGCATAGTCGATATTGATAACATCCCTTTGGACGATCCCAAAATCTACAAGTTATTTGCCCGTGGAGAAACGATTGGAGTTTTTCAGTTTGAATCTCCCGGGATGCGTGACTATTTGCGTAAGTTGAAGCCCGAAAACTTTACCGATATCACCGCTATGAATGCTCTTTACCGGCCGGGACCTCTTGACTCACAAATGGTTGATATCTATGTCGAACGAAAAAAGGGAGCCAAAAAAATAAAATATCTCCATCCCAAATTGGAAAAAATTCTAAGCAGTACCTATGGAGTGATTGTTTTTCAAGAACAGGTGCTTCACATAGCCCACGCCCTTGCCGGTTATAGCCTGGGTAAAGCCGATTTGTTGCGCAAAGCAATGGGGAAAAAAGATGCCGCTTTAATGGCGGCCCAGAAAAAAGAATTTTTAGAAGGTACCGACAAAAATAAAATTGACCATAAAATCGCCGAAGAAGTCTTTAACCAGATTGAAACTTTTGCCCGCTATGGCTTTAACAAAGCTCACGCTACCTGTTATGCCTTCATAGCTTACCAAACGGCTTGGCTAAAACGATACTATTCCAAAGAGTTTATGGCCGCTTTGATGTCATCGGAAATCAACAACACCTCTCGTATTTATCAACTGTTGGAGGAATGTCACCGCATGAAAATTCAGGTGCTTCCCCCCGATATAAACGAATCAAAAACTGACTTTACCGTTGTTGATGGAAAAATTCGTTTCGGTCTCATGGCGGTGAAAAATGTCGGTGAGGGTCCCGCTAAAGCCATAACAGAAGAAAGACTCAAAAACGGAAAATACGATACTCTCACCGATTTAATCAGCCGCATACCGGTGAAGGCTATCAATCGCCGCACCTTGGAATCATTAATAATCGCCGGAGCTTGCGACTCTCTTGACGGTAACCGCGCTCAAAAACATCAAGCCGTAGAAGCAATATTAGAATTTGGACATAAAATTTCGGCGCAGACTTTTTCCCATGACCTTTTCGCCGATAAAAGCGGTGGAATCCAACGGATAGCTCCAAAACTTCCCGATATTCCCGAATGGCCCAATACCAAAAAATTGGCTCAAGAAAAAGCAATGCTGGGATTTTATATCTCCGGCCACCCTTTGGATAAGTACAAAGATGAGTTGACATATTTCACCACCCATCGTATTGGTCTTTTACCTCAGGTAGCCGATGGCCGTGAAGTAACTATTGGGGGTATCATCTCGGTGGTTAAAACCACCCTCGATAAAAAGGGCAACACTATGGCTTTTATTACCTTAGAAGATTATACCGGCTCCGTGGAGCTTATTATATTTTCCGATGGTTATGAAAAAAACAAAGATTTCCTTGTTGAAGAACAAATGATTATGACCACCGGTCGCATATCTACTCGTGAAGGTGAAGTGCCTAAAATTATAGTTACAGAAGTGCTTCCGTTAGAAAAACTTACGGAACATTTTAATTGTCAATTGGTTATAAAAATAGATATGGATTGTCCAGATAAAACTATCGATAAGGCCTTAACCTCTTTGGAAAAATATAAAGGAAACACCCCGGTGTTGTTAACAGCTCAAGAAAACGGTTCGGAAGTATATATCAAATCCAATAAATATGCGGTTAACCTCGATTTTAAATTATTAAATCATCTCAAAGATATATTAGGGGAATCGCAGGCATATTTCAGACCTTTAAATAAAAAAAACAACTACCTTTAAGTGACGGGATCTTAAGATGAAAAACCAGAAATTTTTATGGATAATTTTATTAATTATTAGCTTGGGGATACCTTCTCTTTTTGCTTCCGAAGACACTACCTCCGCCAAACAATCGCCACCGGAGAAAAGAATTAAAACCGACAAAATCAACTGGGAATCTTATGATATTGGTTTAAAGGATGCCAAAGAAAAAAACAAACACGTTTTTATTGATTTTTTCACCTCCTGGTGCGGTTGGTGTAAAAAGATGGACCGAGAAGTATTCAACGATTCCAAGGTTATCGATATCCTCAACAATGATTTTATTCCCGTGCGTGTTAATGGTGACTCCAAAAAGGTACTTAATGTCAACGGTTACAAAGTGACGGAGAAAAATCTCACCAAGTATGAATTTGGCGTACGCGGATATCCAACTTTCTGGTTTTTAAAACCCGATGGTTCCAAGTTAACCACTTTCAGCGGATATCGTCCTACCGACTACATGATCAAAGCTCTTACTTTCATTAAAGATTATAAATACGATACCACCAAAACTAAAAACGGAAAGAACAAAAAGTAGTCCTCGATAGAGAAACAACAACTTTTTATTTACATGGAAAATAATTTGTTTTTATTAAAAAGATAAAGGATAAGCTTATGTCAAAAAGTATCACCGTATGGTTAAGCATTCTCTTGTTAGCTTTTGTGTTTACTTCATGCAGCAACAAAAATTCAAAAACTAAAACTCCTCCCGTAAGTCAGTCACCGACACCAGCGTCCACCGTTCAAAATAACAACGGTAGTGGCAACAAAAGTCCAAAAGCCAAAACTCCTCCCGTTAATCAGTCACCGGCGCCAGCGTCCACCGTTCAAAACAGTAATACCGAAAGTAAATTTTATTTCACCGCTTATGATGTTGATGGCACTTTGCGTAATTCCAATAAGTGGGTTGGTAAAGAACCGGTGGTTATCAATTTTTGGGGGACATGGTGTCCGCCCTGTCGCAGAGAAATTCCGGATTTGGTAAAAGTTTATAACGAATATCATCCCAAAGGAATCGAAATTCTCGGTCTGGCGGTTAAAGACCAACCTAAAAAAGTTAAGCGGTTTGCCCAACAAAAAGGTATGAACTGGGTGATGTTGATGGCAGACACTGATTTGGCCATGCGCTATCATATCAGGGGGGTACCGACCACCATCTTTATCGACCGCAACGGAAAAGAGGTAGGACGTTTCGTTGGTCCCCGCGATTATAAAACCTTTAAAGAGGCTTTTGAAAAACTGTTGCAAAATTAATCAACAATAATTAGACCAAAAAGGATGAATCCATCGGATTCACCCTCTTTATTTGGTAATAATAGATAACCGTTACGCGGTTTGTTGTTCTTTGGTAAAAAATAAAGTCAGCATATACCAGATTATTCCTATGGCAAACAAAAAGCAGATGAGAAAAACGATAAAAATAGACCATTGTGGTTTCATCGGAGTTGTCGCAGGATTAAAAATACCTTCCAAGTGAATCAAGCGCACAATATGCCGCATCGAAACCATGCTTAAAAGAGATATGGTCATCAGTATTCCGGTAGTACAAAATTTCTTCTGGGAGTAAAAGTAAAGCGATACCAAAGATAAAATAAAAGCCAATAACAAAAACCAGATGGCGGCACTATGCATAAAGGCAACAAGAATAGATTTTAAAGTAAGCAAATAAATCAAACCCAAAAGCATAGCTATAATCATACTCCAGAGATAAAAGTTCTTACCGATTTTAAACACCCGTTCATCATCTTTGCCCAGCCAACCGACAAAATAAGCTCCTACCGTCAGAGCACCCAAAAGCATGTGTAACCAACGGAAGATATACGACCCGATAGCGGGATTCAAAGCAATTCCGGACTGCACTCTGGCATAGAGCGCCTTATAAATATCCGGACGTTCCGCCATGGAAAAAGTCGAGCTGTAAACAAACGATATATACAAAAAACCAAGCAAGGCCAAAGAGAGATAGACGCTGCTACGTCCCTGTCCCATTTTCTTGGTGAAAGCGGCACCATATAAAAAATAATAGCTTATAATGGCGATACCAACAATCCATAACCAAAACCAAGCGTTGATGATGGATGCCGCATAAATTTGTTTGGGATAAACCAATTGAATAAATAAAAGAGGCGCCACTCCAAAGCTGACCGTAGCCGCCATAGCCGTGGGAAACAGCTTAATTAATTTCTGAATCACGGGGTTATTCCATTTGTCGTTTAGTCTCCCAAAAAGGATGATAACTATTCCTCCCACCATAAAATTCATCGCCAAAAAGTGTAAAGTCAGCGTGACAATATGCAAAACGGTAATCAACCAAAGAGGAGCCGACAGAAAATCATAAGTCGGTAAGCTCATTTTTCCCCTCCTTTACTTAAAGATTTAAAATACTTGATTAAAGCTTGCCGTTCGATATTGCTGCCCGTAAAAGGCGGCATTTGCTCTGCCAAATCACCGGCATTATCAAGGAGGTCATTATAATCTTCATCGCTTAAGCCGGTAAGGGATTCGGTATTGTCTTGATAACCACCTTTTACATGACACTTCCCACAACGAATATCAAAAACTTTTTTACCCAAAGCGACACCTCGCAAGGGATAAACCTCGTTAAGCGGTCTCTTATCAATCCGTTGATAAATATAGTCCGCTATCAAACTGGCTTCTTCCGAAGTCCCCATAAAAGGCGGCATCTCGCTCTTGATAGCGGAAACGCCTTTGACCATACCGGCGATAAATATTTTATCGGTGCCGTTGAAAGCCGGCGCCAAAGGGCGATAGCCGTTTATGGTGTGACAGCTTTGACAGGCATGACGGTAAATATCGGCACCATCGTTTCCGGTGCGAAAGACGATCTGTTTCAGATAACCCTCATCTTCATATTGTTGTGTTTTGGCAACTTCCAACCCATTGCCATACATATATTTTTCTATGACATAAGGTTTACGGATAGATTCGCGCATCCATTCAAATCCGCCGAAAGTCCCCAAGCCTAACAGCATCAGAATAATAGCGATAACAAAATGATGCCAGCGCGGAAGAATAAAACCAAAAATAACAATCAAAACAAAAATCCCGCCGGCAAACCACATCGCCAGGTCAATAGCCTCTATAGGCATAGTCATGATTTGATGAGCGGCCGTCGTTATCGATGAAGGAATAGCGTTCCAGTACCAGTATAGTGTCGGCACCATAATAACCAAACCAATTATAGCCCAAAGAGAATTGTAGCGAATTATCCTCGCTTTGAAATCGCCACTTTTGTATAAAGAGGCAACCAAAAGAGCATACAATCCGGCAAGTAAAATACAAATACCGGTGCGGAACCACAAAGAAGGCCAAAAAGTAGGATTAAAGAAGCCATCCCAAAAATCTCCCGTGGTCAACCATTTACCCGGCGTAAGCATGAAGGTGATAATACCGTTGATGATAAAAAGAGACATCCAGGCGGCACCAAAATAAACCCAGCCAATAAAGAGGTGCGCTTTGACCGATAATCTTTGCCAACCATAGTAGTATAGTATAGCGGCGGCAATCTCTATCAAAAAGAAAGTCCACTCTGTCGCCCAGCCCCAAACAAAATTGTGAATAAGCACTTCCGTAGCGGTCGGATTCAAAAGACCGATAATAAACCAGATCCCGACACCGGTCACAGCACCGAAAACAACGGTAACCAATACAAAAAACTTGCTCAGTTTTTGAAGATACTCCAGCATCACGCTGTCATTTTTTTTTCGCGCCGAAATCTCCGCCACCACCAGATACATTCCGCCACCGATGGCAAAATGGGAGACAAATACGTGGATAACCGCTATGGAAGCCATCAGGAGACCATAACCGATACCGACATCCCAGAACGGATAGTTCATAAAAATCTCCATTTAATGGTTAATTATTTACTTATCAGAAATAATACGTTTCACATATCTATGTTTGTTTGTGAAAGATATAACATATATAATCAAATCTTTTCCTTAAGCCTCTTTTGAGGGCCTTTTGGCAAAATATTTAATAGTATGTTCACAATTATAGCCGGCTTTTTGAAAAGCGGAAATAGACGGATAATTTATATCTTCAATCAAGGCACACATTACCATAGCCCCTTGTTTTCGTAAAAAGTCTTCACAATATTCGATTAATAGGCTGGCAAGCCCCTTTCCTCG
Organism: FCB group bacterium; assembly: GCA_013151855.1. Lineage (GTDB taxonomy): Bacteria > Zixibacteria > MSB-5A5 > GN15 > FEB-12 > JAADHM01. The sequence goes on from JAADHM010000056.1 coordinate 15,284, forward strand.
ATAATCGGGATCGATAGCAAGACGGTTGACCCACCCCCGGCGGCCATCAAAATTGCCAATAACCACTCCAATCATTTTATCGCTTTCAAAAAGTCCGAAAAAAGCGCAATTGGGATTTTCCATTTCTTTGGCAATCATATTCTTGCGGTCGCGACCTTTTGGTTTATAAGGCAGGCCGGAGATTGACCACACCCGGATGATTTCATCATAATCTTCTATTGATAATCTTTTGACATTTGACATGGTCTTCTTTCATCACATTGAATAGGGTATTAATACAAATTTTGATGATTTCATTCAATTAATTAGCAAAGGGAATAATTAAATCAACAAAAAATAACTCAATTTTATTCCACCATAGCTAATCATTTTTGTTAAGACGTTGACTAAAGTCAATTTGACTAAAGTCAATTTTTCGGCGCAGAAATTAGTGATTATTTCAAAGGTGAGTTATACCAGTTCACAACTCGCTATCATCCTATCATCGATATATTGAAAACACCATAACAATTTAAATCCTCAACTGGTGTAACAGTTCCTTATTCTCTAAAGCGGTTATCGTCTCTTGCATCTTGCAGTTTATGAATATTATCCTCCAGCCAGCCTTTTCTTATTTTATCGTGAAAATCAAATTCAGAAACATAAGGTTTAATATCCAAAAGCGGGGTACCATTTATAATATCAATGTCTTTAATATGTAATATATTGTTTACCACTTTAACCAAACGGACAGTTGATAAACCAATGGAATTGGGACGAGAAGGTGCACGCGTGGCAAAAACACCGTGGGCTTGAGTATCCATATAAGGAATTACTTCCAAAGAAAACTTTTTACTCAAATGAAAATGACAAATTAAAATAATATGTGAAAAGCCGGATAAATCTTTTAACCCCCCGGCAAATTCGGGAAAAACCTCCACTTGTCCTTCCACATTTTTACCTCCCCTTGGTTGGATAGGAGTTTTCAGAGTGTCTTTAAAAGGAGAATGGACAATACCAATCGGTTTATACGAAATTATTTCCATAACAATATTTCCTTAGATTTTCTCTTAGGATATATACTTTTAATAAACAATTGATTTTAAAATGCAAATATAGTTTTTTAATAAATTATACCAATATAAAAAACTTTACAAAAAAGTAAAAAACGGCTATAATTATAGGCTATATTAGATAATAACCGAAAAAAGACTATGAAACTAAACGAATTTAAAAACAATTTCTCCCTCCCCAAAGTTGAAGAGGAAATCCTTGCTTTCTGGGAAAACGAACAGATATTCGAGAAAGCCAAAAAAGCCGCCCAAAATAGACCCCATTTTGTTTTCTACGAAGGTCCCCCCACGGCTAACGGCAGACCCGGCATTCATCATGTTATCGCACGCACCGTCAAAGACTTAATCTGCCGCTATAAGACTATGCAAGGGTTCCGCGTGGACCGCAAGGGCGGCTGGGACACCCACGGGCTTCCCGTAGAAATCGAAGTGGAAAAGAGTCTCAAACTCGACAGCAAAGCAAAAGTTATCGAATACGGCATTGCCAATTTCAACCAAAAATGCAAAGAGTCCGTTTTCAAATATCTCAAAGATTGGAATGAAATTACCCGCCGTATCGGCTATTGGCTTGACCTCGATGACGCCTATGTTACTTTGACCAACGAATATATCGAATCGGTCTGGTGGATTTTAAAAAACTTTTTTGACCGCGGGCTTATTTACCAAGATTATAAAACCATTCCTTATTGTCCTCGTTGCGGCACCGGCCTTTCCAGCCATGAAGTCGCTCAAGGATACGAGCTGGTAAAAGATCCGTCCATATATATAAAGGTTAAAGCCGCCGATGACGATTTTTATTATCTGGTCTGGACTACCACCCCGTGGACGCTTCCTTCCAATGCCGCCTTGTGTATGCGCGCAGATGCCGATTATGTATTGGTTGAATATGAAGGGGAAAAACTGGTACTGGCGCAAGCTCTGATACCGAAAGTTTTTGATTCCGAAGTGAAAGTCATCAAGCAATTTAAGGGTAAGGATTTTTTAAAAAGGAAATATATTCCTCTGTTCGACACTTTCAAAGACGATGTTGATAAAGCCTTTTTTGTTATCAATGGTGATTTCGTCACTTTGGAAGACGGTACCGGTATTGTGCATATTGCCCCCGGTTTTGGCGCTGACGATTACGAAGTGGGCAAGGCTTTTAAACTACCCGTGTTTCAAGCGATAGAGCCGAACGGCATTTTCAAAGATTTTGCCCGACCTTATAATGGTATGTTTATCAAAGATGCCGACCCGATTATTATTAAAGACTTAAAAAAATCAGGCGCTTTGTTCAAAAAAGAACTCTATGAGCACAACTATCCCTTCTGCTGGCGGTGTGATTCTCCATTGATTTATATCGCTCAGAAGTCGTGGTATTTGAAAACTACCCAGTTCAAAGAACAGCTGATAAAAAACAACAACGATATTCATTGGCATCCCGATGAAATCCGCACGGGACGGATGCTCAACTGGCTGGAAAATAATGTTGACTGGGCTCTCTCACGTGAGCGTTTTTGGGGGACACCCATACCTATCTGGATTTGTGACGACCCTAATTGCGGGAAAAAAAGGGCGGTCGGTTCCATTGAACAACTAAATCAGGAAGCCATCAATCCTCCCGATAATATCGACCTTCATAAACCGATGATGGATGAAGTCAAATTAACCTGTGAATGCGGGAGCCCCATGACCCGTATCCCGGAAGTGGTCGATGTCTGGTTCGATTCCGGCTCTATGCCCTATGCTCAATGGCATTACCCTTTTGAGAACAAAGATGAGTTCGAAAAAAAATATCCGGCGGATTTTATCAGCGAAGCCGTTGACCAAACCCGCGGCTGGTTCTACTCACTTTTGGCTATTTCCACCCTTCTGTTTAACAAGGCTCCTTTCAAGAATGTGGTTGTCTTGGAGTTTATTCTGGACAAAGAAGGTAAAAAAATGTCCAAGCATAAAGGAAATGTGGTTGACCCCTTCGAAGTGGTCAATAAATACGGCGCCGATCCACTGCGCTGGTATTTGGTGGGCACTTCCAATCCTTGGCTGCCGACTCGTTTCGATCCCGACGGTCTTGCGGAAGTGATACGCAAATATTTTGACACCCTACGCAATACCTGTTCCTTCTTTGCCATCTATGCTAATATTGACCGCATTGCCGAACGAGCCCAAAAAGACAACGTAACGATTGAAACTTTCTTAGAGCAAAAAGCCGGAGAGCCGGAACGTTTCGACCGCTGGATTATGTCCAAATTCCACAGCTTGATTAAAGAAACAGTGGCACATCTTGATAATTATGAAATTACCCCACCGGTAAGAGCCATTCAACATTTTGTCATTGAAGAACTTTCCAACTGGTACGTGCGCAATAATCGGCGACGTTTTTGGGCGAAGGCGGACGACAGCTCCAAAATGCGTGCTTATTTGACCCTTTATCGCATTCTAATCGGATTAAGCCAGCTTACCGCTCCGGTAACTCCTTTTCTTTCCGAATTAATCTGGAAAGAGTTGACCGGTAAAGACCGCGAAAAGTATCACCTACCCCTTTCGGTACATATATCTTCTTATCCCCAACCCGATGACAGCTTGATTGACAAGGAGCTTGAAGAGAAAATGGATATCGTGGAAAAAATCGTATCGTTGGGACGCTCCGCTCGCTCGCGAAAGAATTTAAAAGTAAGACAGCCTTTGGCGCGTATTTTGGTTAAGTGCCCCAAGGGGATAACCTTAAATAACCTTGACGGCTTTATGGATATTGTTAAAGGAGAGTTAAATGTCAAACAGGTGGAACCGATTGACGATTTGGAGCAATACATAACTTACACCGCTAAGCTCAATTTCAAAACAGCAGGTCCGAAACTGGGTAATAAGGTGAAAAAAGCGGCGTCATATATCACCTCCCTTGATTCAGCAAAAATAAAAGAATTCGCCCAGACGAAAATATTAGTATTTGACATTGACTCCCAAAAGATTAACCTTACCGATGAAGATATTACCGTCGTCAAACAAGAAAAGGAAAGTTTTGCCGTCGAAAGCGAAAGCCAGCTAAGTATTGCCTTGGATACGCAACTGGATGAAAGTTTACTCGATGAAGGTTTTGCCCGCGAAATGGTCAACAAAGTACAAAATATGAGAAAAAAATCAGGTTTTGATGTGACCGACCATATCGATATCAAGATTAAAGCAACCAAAAGATTGACCGCTGCCGCTAAAAAACACAAAGATTTTATTTGTCGGGAAACGCTTGCCTCGGATTTGACTTTCGTTAACAAGGAACAGGGTGAAAGTTTTCAAGAGTGGGACATAAACGGAGAAAAAACGTTAATTGCCATAAAAAAAGATAAAAGAAAATCGGTAAACCAATGAAAAAATCCGATTTAAAAAAATTCAAAAAACTTCTGCTGGAGAAAAGGAAAGTCATTCTCGACGAAATGAAAGATATGAGCACCAAAACTTCGGAAACAATCCGCGAATCGACCGGTGACCTTTCTTCGTATTCTTATCACATGGCTGACCAGGGAACCGATGCTATGGAAAGAGAAATGACTTTTATGCTTTCTTCAAAATCAGGCCGGTTTTTATACCATATCGACGAAGCCCTGCGACGTATCGACTCCGGTGAATACGGCAATTGCATGTTGTGCGGTAAACCCATTGGCCACGCTCGCTTGGAAGCAGTACCCCATGCTCGCTTCTGTATTGAATGTAAATCCGCCGAAGAGGGGAAAAAGTCTGGCAACAAAAAATAATAACAACCAAAAGCTACTTTTACTTTTATTTATTATCGTTATCATAGCTGTACTTGATCAAGCAACCAAACTCCTTGCTTTACATTATCTCCCCCATCACTCCTCAGTGAAAGTACTGGGTAATTTCTTTATGCTCACCTTAGTATATAATAAAGGAGGAGCCATGGGCACCAATTTTTTATCGTCCAGTTTCTATCTTATCTTTTCTCTAATAATTTTAATATTCGTCCTGTACTACATATATACCAACAGTGACAAGCGAACTTTTTCCATTCCTCTGGCGATCGTTGCCGGTGGTGCTATTGGAAATATCATCGACCGCATTGTTCGAGGCAAAGTAGTTGATTTCCTTGACTTTGACTTTTTTAACATAAATATTTTCGGTTACCGAATGGATCGGTGGTGGACATTTAACTTAGCTGATGTTTTCATTAGTTGTTCCATTATTTATCTTTTGGTCATTATGTTTACTATAAAGCACAACGAAATCAATAACGAATCATCAAAAGAAAACAGCCTTTTTGAGAATGGACAATCCCAATAAATCCTAAACTATGTTTTTCAATAAACGTGCACTCCGTCAGTGGAAGTTACGAATATAATATGAATCTTCATTTTTGGTTTACATTAATTTTTCTTTACCAAAACATTTCTTTATATAACAAAGATAAAGATAGGTTGATAACTGTCTGTAAATATTAAAGTTTATCGTTTTGTAAAATTAATTAGGAACCTTAAGAAAAATAATTTACTTTTCTTTGTCATATTATCTCCCTCTAAGGTGCTATCAAACAAACGGTTTAAAATTATCAAATTAATTACGCTCTCGCACTTGACGTTCTTATGCTTGTTGCCTATTTATGTTTATGAAAACGCAAAAACTCCCAAATGTTTATACGTTGTTAATAAGTGGTGTGATTAAATTAAACCTCCTTATACTACAATAAATTACAGTAACAACTATTCTGTTTAAATGTTGATAGTATTGTTTATAAGTTATGGATTTTTTGCGCATTTTTACTAAGTTTATGGAAGTAAAAAAAATGAAAGAATTATTTATAAAAGAACTACATGGGGGATTGTAGGTTGTGCAAGAAAGAATAGTAAATTCACATCAATGGAATGATTGTCTTGACTACCTTTCCCGACGCGTCAAAGAACAATCATTCAAAACCTGGCTAAAACCAACGGTTGGTGAACCCGGAGAAAACGGTGAGTTTAAAATTGCCGTTCCCAATCAATTTGTCGGTGATTGGATAAAAGACCATTTCCGAGAAGAGATAGAACAAGCTCTTTTGGAAGTTTCAGGGAAAAAATATGATTTAATCTGCATTATCAACCATAAAGAGGAAGATAAAAATCAAACGTCTCTTAATTTTTATCAAAATTATCAGCATAACAAAGTCATCAAAACCACTCCGAATGCTTTTAATCAGCACAATTTGAATGCCAAATATAACTTTGAGTCGTTGGTAGTTGGAGATTTTAATCAGTTTGCCTGTGCCGCCGCCGGAGCGGTTTCCGAAGCCCCCGGAATGACCAAATATAACCCTCTTTACATATATGGAGGGACTGGTTTGGGTAAAACTCATATTATCCAAGCTATCGGACACCGTATTTTGGGAATGTTTCCCGATAAGAGAGTCTTTTATGCCACTTCGGAAAAATTTACCTCTGATTTTATTGCTTCTATTTCCAACAGCTCGGTAACAAATTTTACCCGAACTTATCGCAATGTCGATGTGTTAATTATTGATGACATTCAATTTTTTACCGGTAAAGAGTCCACCCAAGAACAATTTTTTCATACTTTTAACACTCTTTATCATCTGGGTAAACAAATCGTATTAACTTCCGATCGTTCTCCCCGAGAAATCAAAGGGCTTGAGGAACGACTGCTCTCGCGCTTTTCGTGGGGTCTGGTTACCGATCTTCAGGCTCCCGACCTCGAAAACCGTACGGCGATATTATATAAAAAGCTCGAAACGGAGGGAACAACTCTTCCCGATGATGTTATTCATTATATCGCCGATAAAATATGCACCAATATTCGTGAGTTGGAGGGAGCTCTTATAAGGCTTTTGGCTTATGCTTCCCTAAAAAATGAAAAAGTTAACCTTAAGCTGGCTAAAAAGGTGCTTGTCGATACCCTTTCATCTTCAAAAAAAGAATTAAAGATTGAAATTATTCAGAAAAAAACATCGGAGTATTTTGATATTGACCCCCAAATGATGAAAGCCAAGAAAAAAGTCTCCAATATCGCTTTAGCACGTCAAGTTGCTATGTACCTTTCCCGGTCACTTACCAAAAATTCGCTTAAGGTTATCGGTGAAGCATTCGGCGGTAGAGATCATTCCACTGTTATTCATGCTTGTAATTTAATTTCTAACAAGATGTCCGAAGACTCGGAACTGAAGGAAAAAATCGATAAAATATCGGCAGCGCTTCTGTATTGATAAGGTGTGATTTTCTATGTGGATAATTTGTAGATATATAAACTTTGACTTTTAATGTGGAAAAGATTAGTTTTATGTTAATAATATGTAGGAAACAATGAGGATAAGTTTTAAAATATTTTCTTACTTATATTGCGTAATGATATAGGGAAAGATAAAAAAGAAATAATTATTTTCACTTTATTAACAAATTAACATTATTTATTATTATCCTATTATATATATATAAAAGAAAATAGTAATATATTATTGTGAAAAACAACATTTGGGAGATAACATAAATGAAATTCAGTTTGCCAAAATCAAGACTTAATAATTATTTGCAAAGCGTTCTTCAAGTCGTGCCAACAAAATCAACTCTTCCTATTTTGACCAACATTTTGATTGAAGCTCTGGAGAATAAAATAAAAATTTCCGCTACGGATTTGGATATATCGATTACAACCACGATGGAAAGTAAAGTAACCAAAAAAGGTTCTGCCTCCTTGCCCGGTAAAATACTTTTTGAAATAATAAAAGAATTACCGGAAGCGGATATAAGTTTTGAAGCAACAACTCAAAGAGTGGAAATAAAAATTCCCAACGGGTCTTACAAGATTGCTTCCGTGTCACCGGATGAATTTCCCAAACTTCCGGTTGTCAATACCAAAAAAGAGATAAAAATAAACGGCAGCGATTTAGTTAAGATGATTAGAAAGACCACTTTTGCTTGTTCCGATGACGATACTCGTCCCGCTTTAACCGGTGTTCTCTGGCAGACTAAGGGGGACAAAATGTTAATGGTGGCTACCGACGGACATCGATTGGCAAAAATGTCAGTAGAGAATAAAAAGCTAAAAGGGTTATACGATGATGTTATTATTCCCCCAAAAGTTTTAAATCTTATCCCTCGTTTTATAAGTAGCGAAAATACGGAAGTTGGGATTATCTTTGGGGAGAATAATATTATTTTTAATCTTGGTGATGTTGTCTTAACTTCACGGCTGATTGATGGACCTTACCCGAGCTTTGAGCAAGTAATTCCGATGGACAATGATAAAAAAATGATTGTATCCAGAGAAGAACTTTTACGAGCTGTCAAAAGGATATCAATTCTTTCCAACGCTATGACTCATCAAGTTAAATTTAACGTGGGAAAGAATAAATTATTACTGTCAACGACGAATAGAGATGTTGGTGGCGAAGGGAAAGAAACTTTAGAATGTGATTATGTCGGCGATGAAATAGAGTTGGGCTACAATGCTATTTATATTAATGAAATCCTAAATAAGATTGACAGTGAAGAAGTTATTTTTGAGTTATCTTCTTCCATTGCCGCCGGTATTATTTACAGCCCCAATATTCCCAAGGAAGATTTTCTCTGTCTGATAATGCCTTTGAGATTACAGGAATAAAGATGAAGATTGTAATTGCGATGGCAGATGGTTTTACGTCTGCCATTTTTTTATTTAAAAGATGTACCTTAAATCAATAAAGATATCAAATTTTCGTAATTTTACTTCCCTTAGGACAGATTTTTATCCTCGTACGAATGTATTTTTTGGTCAGAACGGTTCCGGCAAAACCAATCTCTTGGAAGCAATTTTCGTTCTATGCTTGGGGCGTTCCCATCGGTCGGCAAGCGACGCGATTATTATTAATCAGGATGCCAATTTCTACCGCATTGAAGGTGAGATAGTAAAAAAAAGTGAAGGTGTTCAATCTTTGTCCGTAGCTTTTGAAAAGGGAGGGAGAAAGAAAATTACTCTCAATAAAGTTCCTCTTAAAGTAGCCGAGTTGTATAAAAATTTTAGTGCTGTTATCGTCAATCCCGAAGATAGCAATATTATTTCCGGACCACCGTCGGTTAGGAGAACTTTCATCGATATTTACCTTGCGCAATATTCTCAGGATTATTTAAGAACTCTGGTCGATTACCAGAAAATACTTGCCCAAAAAAATGCCGCTTTGAAAAAAGAGATAGACCCCACCCCTTTCAGCGAGTTGTTAATAGAATATGGGGTGTCGATTATGATAAAACGTATCGAGTTTTTGGAAGAGATCAAAGATGCCACTTCCGGATATTATCATCAGATATCGGGAGGGGATGATTTATGTTTTCAGTATAAACCTTCGGTGAACTTTAATGAAGGAATGGTTTCTAAGAACGATATAAAAGAAGCCTTCGAATCATGTCTTGCCAAGAATAGAGAACGCGAAAAAATAGTCAAAACTTCTTTGGTGGGTCCGCATCGGGACGAACTATATTTTTCCATTAATAATTTACCGGCAAGAGAATTTGGCTCCCAAGGAGAGTGGCGTACCGCGGCGTTATCTTTAAAAATGGCGGTTTATCATTTATTGAGAAGAAAAAGAAAGCTAAACCCGCTATTACTTTTGGATGAGATATTTGCCGAACTGGATCAAAAAAGAGCTGAGTCTTTGATGCAATCATTTGATAATTTGGGACAGTTGTTTTTAACTACGGCGGTGAAACCACCGGAATTTTTAAAAAGAGACAGTCGCAATTATCAAATCGAGAAGGGAAAAATAATCGATATAATTTAATTATGAGCGGTCTTATTTTAAAAAGTCTCACCAAATCGTTCGCTTCCCATAAGGTCTTGGAAGATATTTCTTTGGAATTGGCATCGGGGGAGTTGTTGGTTCTTTTGGGTTCTTCGGGGAGCGGGAAATCAACCCTTCTTCGTTTGATTGCCGGTTTGGAGAAGCCGGATAGCGGCGAGATATATATCAACGACCGCCGGGTAGATAACTTACCTCCGAAAGAACGAAAAGTGGCTATGGTTTTTCAAAATTATTCGTTGTATCCTCATATGACCGTGGAGAAAAATCTTTCTTTTCCTCTTAAGGTTGCCGGCGAAAAAAGAAACGAGATTAAGAAGAAAGTTGTCGACATAGCCCGTATGCTGAAACTGTCAGAAAAGCTGAAAGTGAGACCCGGCCAACTTTCCGGAGGGCAGCGCCAGCGGGTAGCCTTGGGTAGGGCCATTATTAGAAAACCGTCGTTATTTTTATTGGATGAGCCTTTATCCAATCTCGATGCCAACTTGCGGATGAAGATGCGTCGGGAGATTGTTCGTCTTCAAAAAGATTTGGGGATAACAACGGTGCATGTTACCCACGACCAGATAGAAGCGTTGACAATGGCTGATCGCATTGCCTTACTTAGCGGTGGGAAATTGTTACAAACAGGCACCCCACAAGAGCTATACGGAGACCCTCAATCTTTGCCGGTGGCGGAGTTTATCGGTTTTCCCAAAATAAATATTGTGGGAGTGAAAATTGAAGACAACCAGCTCATACCTTTTGGCTTTAATGCTTCCCGCTTTAAGTTAAAATATGGAGGGGACGGTTTAATGGTAGGAATAAGACCGGAAGCTATTGAAATTAGCGGACAAGGGAAGTTTAAGGCTCAAGTGACGGAATGTGAATATTTGGGAGAGCAGTATATTGTCAAAATGCAATTTAAAGATACGGAGTTAATATCTTCGGGGAGAAAAAAACCTTTATCGGTGGGACAATCCGTCTTATTTGATCTTTCCGAAAAGGAACTTCTGTTTTTTGATTCTCATACGGGGTTGCGTATAGATTTTCCCCAATAGTTATTAATGGGATGGTTAGCTTGGCTTTTTAAAGGCGCTGGCAGCGGGGGCAAAAATGGGCTGACCGTGAACCGATTTTTATCCTTATAATTTTATGACCACAAAAATAGCAGGGGTTTCCTTCATGATGATAAGCTTTGAGATATTTTTGGAAGCGCCCCGGTTTACCGTTTACTCCCGAAAAGGAATCGACGGAGGTTCCCATATTTTTTATAGCCAGCTTTAAAAGACGTTGTATGTGATAATGAAGGTTAGTTAGTTTTTTTTTGGATATCGAAGATGATAGCTTTTGGGGGTGGATGTGAGCAAAGTATAGCGATTCATCGGCATAGATGTTTCCCAAACCGGCGAGGAAAGATTGGTCGAGCAAAGCCGGTTTTATCATACGGCGAGAAGATTGGCACTTGGCGATAAAGTCGTCGACAGAGATTTCCAACGGTTCGGGACCGAGTTCTTTCAAACCGGGTTGTTCCCATAGCTCTTCTTGAGGGAAAAGACGAAGCCTTCCGAAACGGCGGTAGTCGTTAAAGTGAAGATGGGAATCTATCTTTTCGCCACTGCTGTCGCTAAGATGGAAGATAACCAAATCGTGCTTGTTTATCGGCTGGGGATGGTGGTCATAGAAAAAATGTCCGGTCATTTTTAGATGTACCCACAAGGTGAGATGGTCGGTTAGAGTAATGAGGATATTTTTACCGCGTCGGTTGACGGCTAATATTTTTTTCCCTTTAAGAAGGTGCTTGAAATCTTTGTTCTTAAAAGAATCGCTTAGAGCGATAGAGCTGGGGGGAGCGTTTAGGGAGATGCTTTTAATCGTTTTGTTTCGGATTGTTTTGCGCAAGCCTCTAACGACGGTTTCAACTTCGGGGAGTTCCGGCATAAAGTTCTCTTCTGCTATAACTTTAATGTTTTTTTTAAGTATTTACCGGTATAAGAACCTTTGGTGCGGGCAACTTCTTCGGGAGTGCCCACGGCAATAATTTTTCCCCCGTCGTCACCGCCTTCGGGACCGATATCGATAATCCAGTCGGCGGTTTTAACGACATCCAGATTGTGCTCGATGACCAGCACGGTATTGCCGCGGTTGACCAACTCGTTGAGGACTTTTAAAAGCATACGGATGTCTTCGAAGTGCAGACCGGTAGTGGGTTCATCGAGAATGTATAGGGTGCGACCGGTAGCTATTTTGGAAAGCTCCGTAGCCAATTTTACCCGTTGGGCTTCCCCGCCCGAAAGAGTGGTGGCTTGCTGTCCCAAATGAATATAGCCAAGACCGACGTTATATAAAGTTAGCAGTTTGTTTTTGATACGGGGGATATTTTCAAAGAAGTTCAGCGCCTCTTCGACGGTCATATCGAGAATATCGGCGATATTTTTTCCTTTAAAAGAAATTTCCAAGGTGTCGCGGTTGTATCTTTTACCTTTGCAAACTTCACAGGGAACATAAACATCCGGCAAAAAGTGCATCTCTATTTTAATAATTCCATCCCCCCGGCAGGCTTCGCACCGTCCGCCTTTGACGTTGAACGAAAACCGTCCGGGAAGGTAGCCGCGCGCCTTTGCTTCCGGTAGGTTGGAAAACAGTTCTCGAATGGGAGTGAAAACGCCGGTGTAAGTGGCGGGATTGGAACGAGGGGTGCGTCCAATGGGGGATTGGTTGATATCGATGACTTTGTCAATATATTCCAAGCCTTCTATCTTTTCATAAGGTAAAGGCATGGTGCGGCTGTTATAAAAGTGGCGGGCAAAAATGCGATAAAGGGTCTCGTTTATCAAAGTTGATTTTCCCGAACCGGAAACGCCGGTAATAACGACAAAGCAGCCCAAAGGAATATCAACCTCGACATGCTTTAAATTGTTTCCGCTGGCTCCGTATAATTTGACGAATTTACCGTTGGGCAGACGACGCATTTTAGGGGTTTCAATTTGCTTGACGTTGGAAAGGTATTGTCCCGTTATCGATTGTTTGGTTTTTTTTATATTGGACAATTTACCGGAAGCGACGATTTGTCCACCGTGAATACCCGCCCCGGGTCCGAGGTCGATGATAAAGTCGGCGTTTTCGATAGTTTCTCGGTCGTGTTCCACAACCAAAACGGTGTTGCCGATGTCACGCAATTCGGTAAGAGTATTCAGAAGCTTTTTATTATCGCGCTGATGGAGCCCGATGGATGGCTCATCGAGAATATAGAGTACTCCCACCAAACGGGAGCCGATTTGCGTGGCTAATCTGATACGTTGTGCTTCTCCACCAGAGAGAGTCGATGCCGCCCGGTTTAGAGTCAGATAATCCAACCCGACATCGCATAAGAAATGGAGCCGTTCTTTTAACTCTTTTAAGATTTGCTTGGCAATAAGTTGTTGTCGTTGGGAAAGGTGAATTTTTTTAAAAAAGGCCAAAGCTTGTTTAATAGACATGGCGGTAATGCTGTCAATTGTTTCGCGGTCAATGATAACCGCCAAGGCTTCCGGTCGTAGGCGGCTACCGTGGCAGGTTGGGCAAGTGGTAATGGACATATAATTTTCAATCCATTGCCTAACGCCACTTGATTCAGTTTGCTTATAGCGTCTTTCTAGATGAGGGATAACCCCTTCAAAGGGCGCTTCATAAACTCCCGAACCTTTTCCTTTTCCGGAAGTATGTTCATAGGCAAAAGTAATTTGCTCTCGGCCGGAACCGTATAGGATAATATCTTGTATTTTCTGCGGGAGTTTATTGAAAGGAGTGGTGAATTTGAAGTGGTAATGTTGGGCTACGCCTTTGAGCATATAACGATACCAATTGGACATACTTGCTCCCCCCCAAGGACGGATGGCACCTTCATTGATTGACAAGGAAGGATCGGGGATAACCAGTTGCGGGTCGATTTTCATTTTCTGCCCCAAACCATCGCAAATAGGACAAGCGCCATAAGGAGAGTTGAACGAAAAAAGACGGGGAGAGAGTTCGTCGTAACTGATATTGCAATTGAGACAGGCAAACTGCTCGGAAAAAAGGAGGTCTTTGTTTTTAATATTTATTAAAACGGTTCCTTGTGCTGTTTTAAGGGCTGTTTCCACGGAATCGGCCAGACGTCGTGCGGATTTGGCTTTGACCACCAAACGGTCGACAACGGCTTCAATGGTGTGCTTCTTTTTTTTATCCAAAGAGATATCACTGTCTGTTTCAACAACCTTACCGTCGATGCGCAGCCTGACAAAACCTTGACGGCGAGCTTCTTCGATAATTTCCTTATGCTCCCCTTTCTTACCGCGAATTAAGGGCGCCAAAACCATTAACCGTATTCCCTCTTCGAAGGATAATACGGAATCAACAATCTGCTGAACGGTTTGCTGAGTTATCGGTTGTCCGCATTTCACGCAATGAGGAACGCCGATACGGGCAAACAATAACCGCAGGTAATCATATATTTCCGTGATAGTACCGACGGTAGAACGGGGGTTTTTGGGGGTTCCTTTCTGTTCGATAGAAATTGCCGGTGAAAGACCTTCGATAAAATCGACATCGGGTTTTTCCATTAGCCCCAAAAACTGACGGGCATAAGCCGATAAGGACTCCACATAACGTCGTTGCCCTTCGGCATAAATGGTATCAAAAGCCAAAGAGCTTTTCCCTGAACCGGAAAGACCGGTAATTACGGTAAGAGTGTTACGGGGGATTTTGACATCGATATTTTTTAAATTGTGTTCCCGAGCTCCTTTTATATGAAGAAACTCTTTGTTCTTTTGGTATCTTTTATTGTTGTTTATATGCATTTATTCTCCAAAAAAGCCAATTTATTAATATAATCATTTTAGCCCGAAATGAAAGAAAAAGAGTGGTATATAAAATCACTTTTTTAATAATTCAAATATTATTAGGGGTAAAATTATCCGCTGAAAAGACTTGACATCGTTATTGACTACGGTAAATTATTACCATTATGCATGATAAACATCAGCAATTTTTCGATTCTCTGGCGGCAGAATGGGATTTAATGTTTACCGCTGAAGATTTGGAGCTGCTTAATAACATTGTGGAACAGCTTAATGTCCAAAAAGGCATGGATATTATTGACCTTGGTTGTGGCACGGGGATTTTGTTTGATATGTTGCGGAGGAAAGTCGGTGATGAGGGCTCGGTTACGGGAGTTGATTTTTCCTTTGAAATGGCGCAGAAGGCTCTTCGGAATTTCCCCTTTCCCAATATAAATGTTGTCGATGCCGACGCTATCAGCTTGCCGTTTGCCGATTCATCGTTTGATATGGCCGTGGCATTTGCCGCTTTTCCTCATTTTTCCAATCAGCAGAAAGCTCTTGATGAAACACATCGGGTGTTGAAAAAAAACAGTAAATTATATATCATTCATTTGATTTCCTCGCGCGAATTGACGGAAATGCATCAAAAAATAGGTGGTGTGTTGGCTGGAGACCAGATCCCGCCGGAAGATAAACTGCGTAAGATGTTTGAAAACAGCAAGTTCAAAGATGTTATTATTGAAGACCACCCCGGCTTGTTTTTAGCTATTGCCACCAACAGTAAATAAAATTTTATCAAAGTGCCTCCTTTGAAATCAGAAGCAAAATTTATAACTCATTTAGCTTTGTATTTGGCTTTGGCGGTTTTGCTTCCCATAGGATTTCATTCTTTTGGTATGGCGGGAAGAATTTTTCTTCCTATGCATATACCGGTTTTATTAGCGGGTTTTTTGGTCGGTCCTTGGTGTGGGTTGATTGTGGGGCTTTTGGCTCCCGGGCTGTCGTTTCTTCTTACCGGTATGCCGCCGGCTTACGCGGTGCCTTTGATGTCGATGGAGCTACCTATTTACGGTTTTGCGGCGGGTATTTTTTATAATCGCTTGAAGTTGAATGTTTATGTGGCGCTTATCGTGGCGATGATATTGGGACGGGCGATGTTTGGTGTGGGGTTGTTTTTGTTGGGTATGTTCATAAAATTACCGTATTCAGCCGCCGCTTTTTTTTCTGCCGGGGGAGCGATTGTGACCGGTTTACCAGGGATTATCATTCAGATAATAATTGTTCCCATTATTGTGGCGGCGGTTAAAAGAAACCAACAGGCTTAATAAAAGGGACGCCACACAACAAAATCAAAGCAGGTCTTAAATTTGAGTGTAAAACTAAAACCTGCCTTTTATATAAAGCTTTAATTACTTACGGATAAGATTTAGGGACAAGCCACAGGTGCGGGTCCATTAGCAAAAGCATAGTTAGCCAAATAAGTAACATCGGCAATATTAACAGAACCATCTCCATTAATATCTGCTTCATCATTACAAACAGGGGGATTACCCCCAGCAAAAGCATAATTTGCTATATAGATAACATCGGCAACATTAACTTTATCATCTGGGTCACCATCGACATTACCCCGGATACCTACACAACAACCACTGCTTAGCTTGGTGACAAAAATATCTCCACTACCCTGATATGTTCCCTGATACGAGTTAAGTGTCGGGAAATCGGAGGAATATGTATATCCTATTACATATGCCGCCCCAGAAGCATCTACTGCGATGCCTTTACCCTCTTCACCTCCACTCGCCCCCAAATAAGTGCTGTAAACCATGGAATTGCCGATGCTATTGAGTTTGGAGATAAAAGTATTATAAAGACCACCACCATAAGTGCTCTGGTAAGAGTTTTGGGTAGGAAAATCTAAAGAACTTGTCGATCCTGTCACATAAGCCGCCCCAGTAACATCTACCGCTATGCTGTAACCATGATCATCATCACTCCCCCCCAAATAAGTACTGTAAACCAAGGAATTGCCGCCGCTGCTAAGCTTGGTAATAAAAACATCAACATTACCACCATCATGAGCACCCTGGTAAGGGTTTTGAGTAGGAAAATTAAGTGAACTAGTATATCCAATAACATAAGCCATCTCAGAGGCATCTACCGCTATACCATCACCCTCATCATAACCACTCCCTCCCAAATAAGTGCTGTAAACTAGGGAATTGCCGCTGCTGCTAAGCTTGGTGATAAAAACATCCATATAACCACCACCATAAGTGCTCTGGTAAGAGTTTTGGGTGGGGAAATCAGATGATTTAGTATATCCTGTTACATAAGCCGCTCCAGAGGCATCT
>JAADHM010000150.1 GCA_013151855.1 FCB group bacterium
GGCAAAAACCGAGATCGTGGATATTGATAAAATACCTGCGGGAATGAAAGGTTTGGACATCGGCCCCCAATCCGTAAAACTTTTTAGCGATGCCCTGGCCAATTGTAAAACCGTGGTGTGGAACGGTCCTATGGGTGTCTTCGAAAGCAAGCCCTTTGCCCAAGGAACGTTTGCCGTTGCCAAAATATTGGCTGAACTGACGGAAAAAGGCACCATTACCGTTGTCGGCGGAGGTGATTCCGCCGCCGCCGTGAGCCAAGCCGGTCTTGATAACCAACTCAGTCATATTTCCACCGGTGGCGGAGCTTCTCTGGAATTTTTAGAGGGCAAAGAATTACCCGGAATTAAAGCTTTAACGGAACAGACAACCGCGGGAGCTTTGTAATATGAGAAAAAAGATTATCGCCGGTAATTGGAAAATGAATGGCACCATTCCCGAAACGAAAGCATTGCTTCATGAGCTTCTTGAGGGACCATCTGATAATGAAAACGTAAAAGTCGTCGTATGTCCTCCTTATACTTCCTTATATCTGGCTAATAAAATATTACAAAACAGCCATATATCCCTTGGGGCGCAGGATGTTTCGGCTCATCTCAAAGGAGCTTATACGGCGGAAGTGTCATTGGAGATGCTCTTGACAACTGGGGTCAGATATGTTATACTGGGACACTCTGAAAGAAGGCAATACCATGCCGAAACCGACCAATTAGTTAATACCAAAGCTAAATTGGTCATTGATGGCGAGTTAATTCCGATAATATGTGTCGGAGAGACCTTAAAACAACGAGAAGACGGACAAACGAAGCAGATTGTGGAAACACAGATTGAAAATAGTCTTTCGGGGTTTTCCGCCGATTTCATAAAAAAATCGGTCATTGCTTATGAACCCATTTGGGCTATTGGAACCGGAAAAACAGCTACTCCTCAGATGGCTCAGGAAGTTCATAAGCTTATACGGGAAAAAGTCGCTGAAACGGATAAAGAAGCTGCCGAAAATTTGCCCATTTTATACGGTGGTTCGGTGAAACCGAATAACGCCCATGATTTATTAATTCAGCCCGATATAGACGGAGCACTGGTCGGAGGGGCGTCGTTAATGGCTGGAGATTTTATAGCAATTATCAATGCCATTTAATTTGGAGGATAAAAATTGTTTACCATTTGGCTTATTTTTCATGTGATTGTTTCTATCGCTCTGGTTGTTGTCGTTTTGATGCAGTCAAGCAAAGGTGAAGGCTTAGCCGGTACCGCTTTTGGAGGTGGAGGTGGTGGCCTTTCCGGAGCTGTTTTCGGAGGACGAGGAGCGGC
Organism: FCB group bacterium; assembly: GCA_013151855.1. GTDB lineage: Bacteria > Zixibacteria > MSB-5A5 > GN15 > FEB-12 > JAADHM01. The sequence goes on from JAADHM010000150.1 coordinate 1,310, forward strand.
TTCGTTTTTGTCTAAAGCAACAACGATTCTGGCTATTCTCTTTATGTTAAACTCTGCCGCTTTGGCGTTTATGTCTGCCGGCGGTCGTATTACGCGACAAGCCGGAGCACAAAACCAACTACCGTCTCAAACCGAATCGGTTATTACTCGTGAAGCTCAGAAAGAACGCGAACGTCAAATGCAACAACAGCACCAACAACAGCAACAAGCTCAACCTTCCGACTCGACTTTGAACATTAATATTCTTCCCAACGAAGCAAAAACTAAAAAGGGTTCTGCCGGCAAATAGTTAGAAGATGGAAATAATACCTTTGTTTGCGGAAGTGGTGGAATAGGTAGACACGCTATCTTGAGGGGGTAGTGGGGCAACCCGTGCGGGTTCAAATCCCGCCTTCCGCATATAAAAACTAATCCTTAACCTCCTTCGGCAACAAACCCATATTATTTGTATTCTTTTTGGGGAACTTTGAATCGGAGTTAGGGTTATTTCTTAGGAGAACAAAAAGATTAGTCAATTAAACAACTTGCACATTTGATAAGATTGACTATATTTTTTGTGAGGTAGAATAAAAAAGTTGGTCGTAAAATGCTTATTTCCGTATGTAAATCCAAGATTCATCGAGCTCGCATAACCGATGCTAATTTGGAATATATCGGTTCCATTACCATTGATGCCCGCCTTATGAAGTTAGCCGATTTGGTGCCTTTCGAAAAAGTACAGGTTGCCAATATTAGCAACGGTGAGCGCTTTGAAACTTATGTTATCGAAGGTGAGCCTGATAGCGGCACTATTGCCTTAAATGGTGCGGCGGCTCGGAAGGGAACCATTGGCGATTTGATTATTATTATTGCTTATGGGCATTTGGAAAAAAGTGAAGCGGTTGATTTTAAACCGGCTATAGTTCATGTGGATAAAGATAATAAACCTTTAAAGATTTGAATTATACCTTATTCTTGATAGATAACCAATGAAAAGAGGCTTAATTGATGTTTGAAAATCATGCCGCTATAGTTCTGGCTGCCGGAAAAGGTAAACGTATGAAATCGGATTTACCCAAGGTCCTTCAGCAGATTCACGGAAAACCAATAATAAAAATATTACTCGATACCTTAGTTCCTCTTAACTTCAAAAAAATTGTAGTCGTTGTCGGGCATAAAGGGGAAATGGTGCAAAAAGAACTGTCTGGTTATCCGGTTTTATTTGCCTGGCAAAAAGAACAACTGGGTACCGGTCATGCCGTTATGGTTACCAAAGACTTAATGGCGGATTTTCAGGGAACAACACTAATTGCTTTGGGCGATGTGCCCTTTTTGTCGACAGATACCGTTCGACAGTTATTTGATACCCATCAAAAGACCAAAGCTGATGCCACCTGTCTATCGGCTTATGTCAGCAATCCCAAAGGTTACGGAAGAGTTGTAAGAGATTCACAGACGGATAAGTTAAAGGAGATTGTGGAGCACAAAGAGGCATCAGATAAGGTTTTGAAAATAAACGAGATAAATACCGGTACTTTCTGTTTTGATAATCAGCTTTTGTTTAAAACTCTTACACAGATTGATAATAATAATTCTCAACGGGAATATTATTTGACTGATTGTGTTAAGGTGATGTATAATAAGGGATTGCGTGTTTCGGTGGTGGCTGCTGAAAACCCTGATGAGGTTTTGGGGGTTAACTCTGTCGAACAACTTGATTATTTATCTCATAAATTCTCTTTCGGAAAATAATTT
>JAADHM010000152.1 GCA_013151855.1 FCB group bacterium
AGAGATAAGAAATGCCGATTTATACCTTTTCCTCAACAGCAACCCTACTCGTGAGAATCCCGTTCTCGGCTGGCAAGTAAAACGAAGAATGAAATATGGTACCAACGCTATCGTTATCAACTCGGGAGAGATTGACCTAACCCACTATGCCACTGTCTGGGCTGATCCCCGCCGCGGAACGGCAACGGTATTATTAAATGCTATTATGGCAGAACTGATTAAAAATGGTCATGTCAATGAAACGTTCATAAAAGAAAAAACAGTTAACTTTGAGCAAATTAAGACCGAGATAACCAAACACGACCTCGAAGAAGCTGCTTCTGTCGCCGGTGTTTCCCCAGCTACCATAAAAGAGATGGTCAAACTATTGAGTGACCCCTCTAAAAAGATAGTCGCTTTTTACAATCTCGATAGCCGTATTGACCGCGCTCCCGATGACCTTAAAGCTCTTGCGACTTTAATGCTTCTGTTGGGTAAAATCGGGGTTGAAGGTTCCGGTATTGCCTTGACCAGTGGCGAATGTAATCATGCCGGCATGCAACTTGCGGGTTTTGACAATCGCCTTCTTCCCGGAGGAAATTTAATCAACAACAATGATGCCCTCAAAAATGTTGGAGCTGTTTGGCAGTGTGATTTAAACAGTACGATAGAACAATCAGGAGTTAATCTGCAACGGAAAATAAGAAATAATGATATCCGAGCCGCTATTATCTTGGGTGAGAACCCCGCCAAAGACCCTCAATTTAATCACTTTATCAATCACCTCGATTTTCTGGTAGTCGCTGATATGTTCAAAACGGAAACAGTTCAAATGGCTGACGTTTTCCTTCCCCTTTCTTCCTATCTTGAGAATTATGGACATTTAACCAATTGGAGCGGAATGAAACAGCTCACCAAGCCAATCGGAGAACCTGTTAACGGGATGCATAATGCGGATATAATCAAAACCCTTATCGAATTATTTGACCATTCGGTATCGTTCAATAGTTTTGATGAGTTGGTCAGTGAAATCAATTACCTTTATGAAAAGAGCGGTATCTCGATACCTTTGGAAAGCTCCTTCCCCACACCCGATAAAAAAGCTCACTTTGTTTTGTATTCTTCCGACATTTCCACCACACCTGCCGCCTTTACCCATATATTGGAGATTGATGCTCGTATAGCCGATCGCACTAAATTAATTAAAGCATAATTTTTTAAATGAGATTTATCTAAAAAGCCATTTTCAAAAAGAAATAAGAAAATTAAATTACTTGGTTATAACCCAAGCTGGAAGGTGAGAAGGATCAATATGTAAAATCGGCAATCCAATTAAATATATCAAAGCTGTTATAAGTACGATACCTATCAGATTCATAACGATACCGGTTTGCATCATATCTTTCATCTTTATTTCCCCGGTTCCGAAAATTATGGCATTGGGCGGGGTTGCCACCGGCAACATAAAAGCACAAGATGCCGAGAGAGTTGCGGGAATCATCAAAAGTAAAGGGTTAACTTTAATAGCTACCGCCAGCGATGCCAAAAGAGGTAAAATAATCTGAGTGGTGGCGGTATTGGATGTCAATTCCGTTAAAAAAGTCAACAGAGTACAAATGGCAGCAATCATAAAAAGAGTTGGTATTCCTCCCAAACCCGTTAATTGTTGAGCCAACCATATTGACAAACCCGATTCTTTGAAACCGGCCGCCAAAGCAAATCCACCACCAAAAAGAATAACAATTCCCCAGTTTAATTTATTAGCTGTTTCCCAATCCATCAAACGAGTTCGTTTTTTTGTTCGGGAAGGAATAAGGAATAACAATAGAGAGGCGGCAATCGCAATCGTACCATCATCAATAAACGAAGGAACCGGCATAATTTCTGTCCAGCCGGGAATAGTAAAACTACCGATAACAATACTTTTTCTAAATAACCACGATAGAGCCAAAAAGATAAAAAGCGCCATCACGATTTTCTCTTCATAACTCATTTTGCCAAGGTGATGATACTCTCTTTTAAATAATTCAATATCAACATTAATTTTGTGGTGCTTGGACATAAAAAATGTGGTCAAGACCCACCAAGTAATTATCAAAAATATTATGGAAACTGGTAAACCAAAAGCAAACCATTGAGCGAAAGTAATCTCGGGGGCATGAGGGAAAGAAGTTTGAAATATTTTACTGAAGGCTAAATTGGGCGGAGTACCGATAAGAGTCGCCATACCACCGATAGAAGCGGCATAAGCAATACCAATCAATAACACAACGGCAAAGCGAGAAATTCCTTTACCCGGCAAAGCCTCTTCCAGTTTCAAAACGATAGCCATAGCAATAGGAACCATCATCATAGTAGTAGCCGTATTGGAAATCCACATCGATAAAAATGCCGTCGCGACCATAAAACCTAAAATAAGTCGTTTGGGACTGATACCAATAGTCAATATAATTTTTAAAGCTATGCGACGATGCAAATTCCATTTTTGCATAGCCAAAGCAACAATGAATCCTCCAATAAAAAGAAAGATAATATGATTGTAATATGTGGCGGCAACTAATTTCCCTTTCATAATCCCCAGTAAGGGAAAAAGAACCACCGGCAGTAAAGCTGTTGCCGCAATAGGAATAGCTTCCGTTAGCCACCAAATAGCCATCAATACCGCCACGGCAGCAGTTCGGGTTACCACAGGGTTCCCCGGTTTAAGGTTGCAGAAAAAAAGAATAATTAATGAAACTAATATCCCTGTAATAAGTCCAACAGTTTGTTTTAAACCGTAATAACTTTCTTGTTGGTTATCCATTTTTAAATTAATTATAAAAGTTTTAATATTTCAAAGCTATTATTTTTATTGCAATTTTTTGTGAAAAAATTGAAAAATGATAACAGTGTTATAGCTCTTTAAAACTTCTAAAACACAATTTTAAAATTTTTACTTATAACTCTTGAATTTTTCTTTACACCTATTATCTTAATATAGTTAAATAAATAGACTGCAAATCTGATAATATAAAGGAGAAAGAAATGATTAAAACAGATACATTGAAAAAATCAGATTTCGGTTTCACTCAGATACCGGATAACGAAATCATGGAATTTGAAAGCACCTTTGGCGCTCATCATTATGGACGCATGAAATTGGTTGTAAGAAAAGCCGAAGGTGTTTGGCTATATAGCATAGACAACAAAAAGTACCTCGATTGTTTGGCGGCATACTCGGCAGCTAATCAGGGACATAATAATCCTGCTATCGTTGACGCCGTAATTAAAGCATTACACGGAAGCTACAGCTCGGTAATCTCAAACGTGATTTATACCGATTCTCTGGGTACTTTTCTGAAGAAAACAGCTAATTTACCTCCTCAATTAGGTCCCCGCTTTGGAAATAACGGCAACAAAGTGTTACCCAAAAACGGCGGGGTCGAATCAGTGGAAACAGCTCTTAAAATGATGCGCTTCTATGGTTACAAAGCGAAGGGAATCGAAGATGGGAAGCAGGAAATTATCGTCTTTGAAAACAATTTCCATGGGCGCACTATTTCGGTTATCTCTTTCTCCACGACAGAAAAATATAAGAAAGGTTTTGGACCTTTAACTCCCGGCTTTAAATCCGTTGAATACGGTAATCTTGACGCCGTTGAAAAAGCCATTACTCCTAACACCTGTGGTATCTTGGTGGAACCGATGCAGGGTGAAGGAGGAATGTATCAACCACCTGTGGGCTTCTTAAAAGGCTTGCGTGAAATATGCGACAAAAACGATTTGCTGTTGGTTTTCGATGAAATCCAAGTAGGGTTGGGTCGTACCGGAAAAATGTTTTGTTTTGAACATGAAAATGTTATCCCTGATGGTTTGATTTTGGGTAAGGCTATTTCCGGGGGTCTGATACCCCTTTCGGTATTTATTACCAATACGGAATTAATGAATATGGCTTTCAATCCCGGTAGCGATGGCTCTACCTATGGTGGCTATCCTCTTGCCTGTGTTGCCGGAAGTGCCGCTATTGATGTTATTGTCAATGATAGATTACCTGAGAACTCACGGAAAATGGGTTCTATTCTCGAAAAGAAAATCCTTGATATCGCTCAGCGCTCCTCTCATGTCAAAGAGGTGCGTGGTCGCGGGTTATTTATCGGCATTGAAGTGAAAAGCGGCGACGCTATGACCTACTGTCGCAAGTTGCTTGATATTGGAATGTTAGCTAACGATAGTCATGGCCATACTATCCGCATTTCGCCTCCTTTGATTATTACTGAGAATGAAGTTGATTACATTACCGAACGCTTGGAAAAGATTTTAGTCGATTAAATTACTGATTAATTTATCGATTTACAATTAGTAAAACGAAACCATTGTGGTAGCATATATTTATTTGCAATAAAGAATAAGCAAAAAGAAAAAGAGCCAATTACTTTGAAGCAGAAAAATTCTTCCGATCATCTACCGGATGATTTATTACAATTAATCCGTAGCTTTCAAGAGAGTCGTATCATTTTAACGGCAATTGAGCTTGATATCTTTTCTCATATTAAGAAAGAAGCTACGTCCAAACAAGTATCACAAGAGATTAATACTGATTATCGAGCGACAGAAATGCTTTTAAATGCTCTCACCGCATTAAAACTGCTTAAGAAAAAAGGGGATATATACTCTTGTTCGGAAGTTGCCGAACAATATTTAACTGAAGGCGGGAGTGACGATTCGAGATTAAGTTTGATGCACAGCGTCCATTCGTGGCACAATTGGTCACATCTTACGGAATGTGTCCGAGAGGGAACTTCTGTCACCTACCAAAAGATGGATATACATGACGAAGATTGGGTCCAAGCATTCATTGCCGCCATGGATAAACATGCCAAAACAAGAGCTCATCAAGTCGTTAACGTTGTTGGTACCGATGGTATTAATAAAATGTTAGATATCGGGGGTGGTTCCGGAGCTTATTCTATCGCGTTTGCTTCTGCTAACCCTCACCTTCAAGTAGATATCTTCGATTTACCCAAAGTTATCCCTATCGCCAAACGACACATTGAAAAAGCAGGTTTGACCGAACAGATAAAAACCCGTGTCGGTGATATGCATAAAGATGATTTCGGCACCGGTTATGATTTGATTTTTATTTCCGCTATCTGTCATATGAACAGTCCCCAACAGAATCTTGAATTGTTACAAAAATCTTTCGAGGCTCTCAATCCCCAAGGTAAAGTTGTCATACAGGATTTTATTTTAAACGCTGACAAAACCTCACCGCAAGTTGCCGCCATTTTTTCATTAAATATGCTCGTCGTTACCCAAGCAGGGGCTTCATATAGTGATGTTGAATATCGGCAGTGGTTAGAGAAAACCGGCTTTACCTCAATTTCTCGTATTCCTCTCGCGGGTCCAACGGACTTAATGATTGGGATTCATCCGTAAATGACATAAATTACGATAATCCCTCTTTTTTTTAAAGAGTATTAATTGTCGTTAGCGACTTTCACTGACCCCCAATAAATTGCTGCCAAAGTAATAACCGCTCCAAGAAGTTGCATCCAATAAAGATGCTCACCGAGAAACATCACCCCCCATATCGTCGCCAACATAGGCTGTAATAACAGAATTAAACCGCTTTGGGAAGCTTTGAGTTTGGGCAGGGAGCTTGAAATCAACCACCAACCTAACGCCTGAACGACCAGTGCCAGAGCCAACAAAACGAATACCGTGGAAATATCAGGAAGGATGAAAGAATCAGATTCTACTAACATCGCTATCCCAAAAAATAGGGAAGTGAAAAACGATATCCACGCCATCAAAGTTATAAAATTAGGACATTCTTTCTTCTGACCGGTAATTTTTAAAACAATTATATAACTACTATAGATAACACCGGTTAGAAGACCAAAAGTGACACCCTCTAAGTAAATAGTGGTAAAAACCACTTCGCTACCAACGCCGATAAGCAATACGACACCGATAAAAGCAAAAAAGATTAAGAGCCAAAATCCCAGACGGAGTTTTTCTTTGAAAATAAAAACACCCCAAATAGCCACCCAAAAAACTTGTGTGTTTGCCAGTATTGTCGCCATCCCCGCTGCTGAATATAAAATGGAACGATGCCAAAAGAATAAATCAAGAAAAAAAATAAAACCGGCTAAAAGAGATAAACCCCATAGCGGTAAAGGTAATCTCAAGGAGTTTTTCGTAATAATAACCCATAGAAAAAGAATCCCGGCACCGAAAAGAGTTCTCCAGAATCCGATAGCTGTCGGACCTAAAAAATCTCTTCCCAGTAACTTTACAAAAATAGCGGCAAAACTGATACAAAAGGCACCTAACGATAATGTCATCAGGAATTTAAAACTGCTACTTTTTTCCATTTTACCCATCGTTTTTTTAACACATAAGTTGAATTGAAAATAATACCGAAGATTTAATATTCTTGCCAGTGATAATCGGCAGATACTATCAAAGCAATCAGTGTCCATGACAACACCAGCGAGGTACCCCCGTAACTCACAAATGGTAAAGGTAATCCCGTAACCGGCATAAAACCGAGAGTCATGCCAATATTGACAAAAAACTGAAATAAAATTACAGACATAGCCCCTATTACGGTCATAGAAGCAAACCGAGAGCGACATCTGGTGGCGATTCGCATTGCTCTATAAAAAAGGTAACAAAATAACAACAAAACAAGAACGGAACCCCATAAACCGAACTCTTCACCCAACACGGAAAAAATAAAATCAGTATGCGGTTCCGGCAAAAAGTCCAATCGTGTCTGCGAAGCATTCAAAAAACCTTTACCCCAAATACCACCGGAGCCGATAGCTATTTTTGACTGAATTATTTGATATCCTGCCCCGCGCGGGTCTCTTCCCGGGTCTAAGAAAGTGAGAATACGCAACTTTTGATAATCAGCCAGTCTTACCCAAATAAAAGGGGTAATAATGCCAAACGCTAAATTAGCGATGACCGTAATGAAACCAAATAAAAACCCCGGTTTCAATAAAAACAAATAAGCTAAAAGAAAAATAAAATACAACGACCAAGTTAACCAGTGTGAAGCCATAATCAAAGACACCAATGGCGACAAAATTAAAAGCATATATAAAACAGATAAACCGGACCAAAACCACAAAGCGAATAATATGACAAAAAACACCAAAGAAGTCCCCAAATCGGGCTGTTTGAGTATCAAAATAACCGGTATAAAAGTCAGAAAAGCGGAAAAAGCCAAACGACGTTTGCTAACGACAGGAAGTTTCGTATAAGCGAAAAATCTTGATAAGGCAAAAAGCAGAGCAATCTTAGCCAAATCAGACGGGGCAAAATTAATAGAACCAAAAGAGAACCATCGCAAAGCACCCATACGAGGAGTACCGATAATCAAAACCAAAATTAATAAGAATATCGATATTCCATATAAAAGATAAGCGGAAAAATCAAACAAACGTAAAGGCAAATGAATAACAACGGCAAAAACAAATAAAGCAATTCCCAACCACAAGAGTTGCCTGAGATAATAATGTTGTTTAAAAACAGAGGTGGCGTAATGCTGGGCGGACATTATCAATAATATTCCGATCAGCGATAGGAATAATGCCGCCCCAATAAGCTTCCAATCTATAGCCGAATATTTAATAACCAATTATTTTCTCTTATCTTCTGATGTTAAGTCCGTCAGTTTATATTTTTTGGTCATATAACTTTTTATTATTTGCCCAACGATAGGAGCGGCAACTTCCGAACCATGACCGGCATTTTCAATGATGACACACACCACTATTTCCGGATGGTCCAAAGGAGCCACCCCCACAAACCAAGAATGGTTTTCACCATGAGGATTCTCGGCTGTTCCGGTTTTACCGCCGATAGAATACATATTGTTTTTAAGAAATTTGGCTGTCCCGTGCTTGCCCTCTACGACCAACCGCATTCCTTCTCTTAAAATCGATAACGTTTTCTCCGAAAAGGGTAAACGAAAAGAAACACGGGGAGATATTGACAATTCTTTTCTATCGGGCGGAATTATCTTCTGTACTATATGTGGTTGATAAACAGTCCCATCATTAGCCAACCCACAAAATAATTGAGCAAGCTGTAAGGGAGTAACCAAAAGTTCGCCTTGTCCGATAGCATTATTAATAACCAATAATCGTGACCATTTGTTAACACCATATCTTTTGTTATAATATTTACTGTCAGGATCCAACCCGGCAGATTCGTTAGGTAAATCAATTTTAGTTTTATGTCCGAATCCGCACAAATCAAAATATTCACTCAATTTATCAACACCTAACTTTACTCCCAATTGATAAAAATATACATCACAAGATTGTTCAATGGCATGAACCGCCGTTAAACTGCCATGCCCTCCCGCTTTCCAACATCGGAAATATCTGTTTCCAAACTGCATTCCCCCAAAACAAGGCTTCAATTTCGTATTGGCAGTAATAACACCCTCCTCCAGAGCAGCCCCCAAAGTAACAAATTTAACCGTAGAACCCGGCGGATACAACCCATTTAGGGGCCTATTTAAAAGCGGGTGGGTGGAATCGTTACGAATTGCCTGCCACAAACTATCAGGAATAACCGATGAAAAAATATTGGCATCGTACCCGGGATACGAAGCCATAGCCAGAACACCCCCATTACGAGGATCCAAAGCAACTATGGCACCACAGCAAAAAGTGTCTAATACTTGAACGCAAGCTTTTTGTAAATCATTATCAATGGTCAACGTCAAATCAGAACCGGAAATGGCGGGAATAGGATCTTTTCCTTCATAGTTCCCTAAAATCTTTCCCGATGCCGATACTTCTATATAGGCTGTCCCTTCTCTGCCCCTCAAGATATAATCATACTGTTTCTCTAAGCCTTTTTTTCCAATAACACTGCCCAAATGATAAATTATCTGATCGCTCTTCTTTAATTCATCTTCGGAAACCTCCCCCACATATCCCGTAAACGACTCTCCATCTAACTTATGATTATACTGACGAACCTGCTCCATCTGATACAACACTCCCGGGAATTTATCGTTTTGCTCTTCCAAAATGGCAACTGTCTTAAAAGAAATATCACGCTTTACGGGAGCGGGTTGATAACGACTTATCATATTTTTCTTAATTCTTTTTTTAATCTGCAACGTATCAAGATTCAACAGTTGAGCCAATTTCGGTAATGTTTTATGGGGAACTTCTTCAGCAGGCACTACCGACACCGTATACGAAGGACGATTATTGATAATTATTTTCCCCGCTCTATCGGTAACTATCCCACGGCGAGGAATAATAGGTTCCACACGGATTCGATTATTTTCCGATTGAGCCAATAAATCAGCATGGTCAACAATCTGCAATCTCATTAATCCCATAAGCAAGACAAGAAAAATAATGGAGATAATCAGATAACTTAATTTTTCTCTGGTTTCAAGAGATGATTTAAAACGACTCATTGATTTTTAAAATATCGATCTAAATTTTTGTAGCGTAATTCTTCTGTCTTTAAATAGAAAAAAGAACCACGCAATAATTGTCGTGTAAATCGCACTGGTTAAAGATTTCGTTAAAAACGAATAAATAATCGAATCACTTCTATATAACAAAAGAATAATTATGTTATACAACAAAACACCACCCAAGATAAACAATAACCGCGCATAAAGAGATTCTATATTTAACCTTATGACCACATGAAAGGCCAAAAAAGCGACGCTTGCAAAAATCAACATATTCCAACCCATCAACTGGGGCACTACTGCGGAAACGACCAGACCAACGAAAAACCCGAACCAACAAGCAATAACTTCGGATTTATAAAAAGCAACCCCCAAAACCAAAAGTACCGGAAGATTGATGGTGACACCATAGATAGAAGTAATATCCTTTAAAAAAACCTGATACATCGCTACTAACCACAAATACAAGATATAAGGTATCAACTTAATCATTATTTTTCTTTCTTTAAAACAAACAATTCGTCAAGGGCATGAAAATTAGCCGCAGGTTCAACCTTCACTTTACAAAAAGGCTCATACTCGGGATGATTTACTTCTTTTACGGTTCCAATAAACAAACCGGAAGGATATACTCCTCCCAAACCGGAGGAAAGAATCGTATCCCCTACGCTGATATGCCCGTTATTGGGGAAATTATCCAGTATCATTCCCTTGGCAAGAGTATATTTTATAATACCCATTTCCCTGCTCACAGCCAAACGAGCGGCTACCCGATTGGAAGGGTCGGTTAATAACTGAACCGTGGCAAAATCTTTTGACACCATAGAAATCTTTCCAATCAACCCCTGTTGGTTGATAACCGGCTGCTCAACAAAAACAGAATCATCCGCACCCTTATTGAGCACTGCCGATACCGGTATATGTTCACCTCCGATAGAAATAATTTCAGCCGGCAACAGGCTATATCCGAAAGGGGGTTTAAAACCCAACACCGACCGCAAGCGTTTATTTTCCCGGCTTGCTTCTTCATATTTTGAAATCGTAACCGAAGCATACACCAATTTCTGGCGGAGAATTTCATTCTTCGAAGCTACCGCCCTTAACTCAACGAAACTATTTTTAACTTTTGCAAAAGGATAATAAAAAACGCTAAGAACAACTTGATCCAAATAGGGATTTATGACGTTATGACCGACAATGAGAATAAAGGAAAGAATTACAATAGTAACTAAATGCACCATCCGCCTATTTTTAGGAAAAAGACTGGATATCCAATTCATTAGTATTTGATGTCCTTACCAATTTCGATATCAATCAATGTTATCCATTAATGCCAACACATCTCCCGGAGAAGAAGCCTCCATCAATTTGTTACGATTCTCTTCCGACTTCATCAGATAGGACAATCGCGCCATGACATTCAAGTGGGCTCCGATAGCATCTTCCGGAGCGGCAATTAAAAAGAAAAGACAAACCGGCTGATGATCCATAGCGTCAAAATCAATCCCTTCCGAACTGCGTCCGAAAGCGATGACAATACCTTTGACCGCTTTCGTCTTGGCATGAGGAAAAGCAACACCGTAACCGACTCCGGTAGTAACCAAATTTTCCCGTTCCTTAACATCACGTAACAACTGATCATGATCTTTTACCATATTTGAAGTTGAGACAAGATCAACCAGTTCTTCGATTACTTCATCTTTATTGGTCGCATGTAGATTAAATGCAATTAGACTTTCATCACTGAATTTAGAAAGTTTCATTCTTCAGGTCCTCGTTTAAAGTTTCTCCGCTTCATCATTCAACAAAACCGGAATATTATTGGTTATCCGATATGCGAGATTACACTTGTGGCAAATAAGCTTATCTTTTTCTTTTTCATAAACCAACTTACCTTTACAATTCGGACAAACAAGTTTTTTCAATAATATATCTGATAAAACCATAACTCCTCCAGTTTATTCATTATAGACACCTATTTTGCGGTATTTATTTAATCTTTCTTCTAATAATTGTTCTACCGGTTTTTTACTTAATTCATCCAAAGCTTCCAATATTTCTTTCTTTACATTAACGGCGGCCATGTCGGGATTATTATGGGCTCCGCTCGGGGGTTCTTTAATAATCTTGTCAATAATACCCAAAGCCATTAAATCTTCAGAAGTTAGTTTCAAAGCTTCGGCAGCTTCGGAAGCTTTGGCAGCGTCACGCCATAAAATAGCGGCGCACCCTTCGGGTGAAATAACCGAATACCAGGAATACTCCAACATCATTACCCTGTCTCCAATTCCCACTCCCAAGGCTCCGCCGGAAGCTCCCTCGCCAATAATAACAATTACAATGGGTACTTTTATGCGGGACATATCGCGGATGTTGCGAGCGATAGCTTCCGCCTGTCCTCTCTCTTCGGCACCAATGCCCGGAAACGCCCCCGGAGTATCGATTAAGACAACAATAGGTACCTGAAATTTTTCAGCTAAGCGAAAAAGACGTAGCGCTTTGCGATATCCCTCGGGATGTGCCATTCCAAAATTACGGTACAGTTTTTCTTTGGTATCTCGTCCTTTTTGTTGCCCAACAAACATAACCGGTTGTTTATCAATAAAAGCAAAACCGCCGACCATCGCTTTATCATCGGCGAAATAGCGATCACCATGTAATTCTATGAAATCATGGCTCATCATTTTTATATAATCCAAAGTATAAGGTCTGCGAGGATGTCGAGAGAGTTGGACCTTTTGCCAACGCGTTAGATGGGTATAAATCTCCTCCCGTAATTTATTCAACTTTTTTTGCATAGAAGCGATTTCACCGTTCAGTTCAATATTCTCACCCACCGAGAAATCTTTCATATCAGAGATTTTTTTCTCCAACTCGATTATAGGACGCTCAAATTCTAAAAAAGGACCTTCAACCATAATAAGAAGTTACCTAAAATTTTATTTTTTTTTACGCCAATACCTTTTTTTATGGGGCGCAAATTTGACTATAAAGATAAAAAATAAAGCAAAAATAACAACCATAAAAAAGACTAAAAAACTGAAGACAATTATTCTATTCCAAGAAAACATAGCTAAAGCAAAAAAACCATAAACAATCGCCAGTAAGTCAAAAACAAGCACTACCTTACGTGGAGAAAGACCTAAAAGCGACAGATAATGGAAGAGATGCCTATGGTCTGCCTTCATTACATTTTTACCGGCTATCAAACGGCGAGAGAAAGAAGTTACTATTTCCATTATGGGTACCCCCAGAGCGAGCAAAGGGATATATAAAGCCGCTGCCGTATATGATTTTATCGGAAAAAGTAACGAAAATACGGCAAAGTAATAACCGATTTGCATCGAACCCGAATCACCCAAAAATATTTTAGCCGGATAACGATTATAATATAAAAAAACACTCAAAAATGCGATAAGAATGATGATAAAAACAAGCAAGGCTCCTTCATTATACAACTGACCGATAATCAATAAGGTAATAGCTCCTATCAACGAAACTCCCGAAGCCAACCCATCCAATCCGTCAATAAGATTTATGGCATTAGTCAAAATCACCACCCAACCCACCGTTAAAACCACTGAAAAAGCACCGATACTAATCGAACCGAAAGGAGTCGTTAATAATTCAATCTTCAAACCGCCAAAATATAGCACCAATCCCGAAGCTATCTGGGCGGCTAATTTAATCCACGGAGAAAGAGGGGCCAAATCATCCGAAAGACCTACCAGAAAAATAATCGTCGCTCCCAAAAAAATGAAAATTATGGAATTGGAAATTTGAGCGAAAGAAGAGGCAAATCCCACCAAGCATAAACCAACGGTTACCCAGTAAGTAATAAAAAGAGCCACTCCGCCTAAAAGAGGGGTCGGTTTTTTATGACGTTTATGCTGCCCGGGTAAATCCAAAATACTATATTTATAACCCCCTTTAATCATCAAGGGAATTAATAACAGACTTAAAACAAAGCAGATTACAAAAGCGCTTATAAGAACGACAATTAACATTTTAAAAACTATTTCCCCTCTTTAAAAGGGAATAACAATTTTAGAACGAAATTCACCATCAGCATAATAGGTAAGATAAAAAATGTAAACGGACGGGGGAAATATTTAATAAAATATTTCCATAGAGAATAATGATGATACCAATTACGCCTTATTTTCCCCGCTTGACTACCCTTACCCCATAAATGAACACCCCCGGCATCGGGAACAAAATAATTCTTGTATCCTTTCCGGTGTAATCGCAAACATAGGTCGGTATCTTCCAGATACATAAAGAAACGTTCATCAAACCCGCCTATCTCAAAAAACAAATCCCTTTTTATCATCATCAAAGTTCCGGCAACAGCCGGCACTTCGGTTACCTTTTCGTAATCCGGCAAAGTATATAAATTATTCTTCTTCTCTAATCGTGACCATACCGAGCCCCGCGAAAACAAAATATTTTTTACGGTGGGGAAATTACGACACGTCGGCTGAAAAGAACCATCGGGGAAACGCATCCTTCCCGAGAGGACTCCAATCTGTTTTTTTTCTTTATAAACTTCCAATAAAGGGGACAAAGAGTCTTTATCCAATCGCAAATCAGGATTACAAAACAACAGGTATTCCCCATCGGATTTTTGAGCACCTATATTACAAGCGGAAGCAAAGCCGATATTTTTCTTGTTTTCAATAATGGTTGCTTGAGGGAAATATTCCCCAGCTACTTTTACGGAATCATCACGGGAGTTATTATCGACCAAAACCAATTGATATAATATGTCAGATATTTTTTTTAGATAAGCTAAGCACTTTTCTAATTCGGGAAGAGAATTATAAGTTACAATAACGATAGAAACTTGATGATGATATAAATCCGCCAATTTAATCTAACTTAATTTGCCAAACATAGATTTTAAACGAAGCAACCAGACCATATAAATCGCTTCCCGCATTATCTTTTTGGACATTTTAGATTGCCCGGCGATACGATCGACAAAAACAATGGGTATCTCTTTTATCTTAAAACCTTTCTTCCAGGCACGCATCGACATTTCAATTTGAAAAACATATCCGGTAGCTTTGACCTTGTCAAGGTCGATAGCTTCCAATACCTTCCGACGGAAACACTTGAAACCGCCGGTAGCATCCTTTAAAGGCAAACCGGTAATGATACGGGTATAAACATTGGCAAAGTATGACAGTAACAAACGCGACATAGGCCAATTGATAACATTCACGCCGGAAATATAACGGGAACCGATAACCAAATCATAGTGCTGTATTTCATCGAGAAAATCTTTAATATACTCCGGTCCGTGAGAGAAGTCGGCATCCATTTCAAAAATAAAATCATACTCATTTTCAATAGCCCACTTGAATCCCGAAATATATGCTTTACCCAGCCCTTCTTTTTCCTTACGGTGCAAAACATTCACTTTGGCTTCTTCTTTAGCCAGCCTGTCAGCAATTTCGCCAGTGCCATCGGGCGAGCTGTCATCGACAATTAAAACATTTATTCTGGGGTCAAGTGGCAAAACCGCATGGACGATTTTTTCGATATTATCTTTTTCATTATATGTTGGAAATATAATTAGCGCTCGTTGAGTATGATGCATCAGGTTGTCAATTCCTTTCTTTTACGGTGCCTAATTTTTTCGACATAATAATAAAATCCAATTATAAGCAGCAAAAATAAAGATGTCAACACGGTGATTGTTTTACCCACCATATATCTTTTTGATTTATATTTAAAAAGCACTGTCTTGGTTCCCGCAGGAATGGCAACCGCCCTAAAAGTTCCGTAGGCTCGAAGCAATTTGGCCGGCTTACCATCGACAAAGACATGCCAAGCATCAAAATAATTATCGGTAAGAACCAGTAATCTGTTTTGGGTACACTTCGTTCCGATAAGTACCGAGTCATCTTGATGGTCGATAATCCAAACAGAATCCGCATCAAGACTGTCAGAGCTGATTTCCAATGAAGGTCGTTCTTCCAGAAAAACAATCTTGCGCATATCTTCGGTGCCTTTTAAAACCTCGGGATAAATCCGGTTACGATTGGAGAAAACTTTATATTGCCCGGCCAGATACACCCGCGGGAAAGCATTATCATTTTGTAAAATTTGAACCGACCCATAAGTTTTCACGGTCGTCACCGGTTGGGGTCCTAAATAATTAGCGGGAAATTGTCGCTTAGCGGGAAAGAGAATATATTTGGCTCCTACCAAATCCAAAAAACGAGGGTTGGCTTGATTGGTTTTTCGGGGTCCGCCCAAAAGCTCATCATACCATCGCAGTTGATTGCCATGATAACCGACCACCACCTCTATCTTAAAATAAGGCAATAAATCTTCGGGAATAGCTGAACTGACAAAATTCATTACCCGATATTTCCCTTGGGTTTTAGTGAAAAAATTAGTGATCGGATTAGGTGACCAATAGTTGGATGGATTAACGGTATCGACAAAACGGCTGTCAAAACGCATATCATTAATCATCGGTAACAAAAGTAAAATAGCCAAAACGCTCACCCCCGCTTTACCGGAACGATACAACCAAATAAGCAATGCCGCCAAAAGACAGAACAAAAAGGCAAACCATGCGCCTGATTGAATCTGCGGCAGATTCATATAAGCAACATCCAACTTTGATATTCCCGCCTGCACCATCGTAGTCGAAGCTTTACCGTAAAAAAGAGAAGTCCATAAAGAGAGCATCCCTTTACCGTTGGCACTAAATAACAAAGCTAAAAGAAACATCAACCCGGGAAAGCCAAACAAGAGAATATTAAAGTTTTTTGCTGTTTTCTCTTTGATGGTTCTGCCTTTATCAATAACAAACTGTATTCCCATACCGGCTAAAAGAGCAATCGAGAAGGAAAACATAAACATTATCATCGAAGGCGCTCTTAATGATTTCACTTTTGGTATCAAATAATAAAAGATTTTGAAAAAGGGCGTAGTTGCCCCCAAGGCATAAAGAAAAGCAAACAGTGCCAAACCACCGAAGAAATATGATTCCTTCCGGCGGTAAAAGAAAAAACCAAGCAACGCCAAAAAAATAGCTATAATACCTACCGATTCGGAATTATCTTGTTTGGCTTT
>JAADHM010000200.1 GCA_013151855.1 FCB group bacterium
TTGGCGTACGAAACCCTGGGCAAAGAAACTAACTTTTAAACAATTTTGTAATTATGTGCTTCCCTATCGCGGTAGTAATGAACCTTTGGAGCCGTGGCGGAAAGAGTTCTGGGATAAATATCAAAATCTCACGACAAAGATGACGGATACTTCTAATCCCATCGAAGCCGCTTCTTTGATAAATGATGATGTCAAATCCTGGTTTACTTTCGACCCTCGTTTTTATTACCATCCTACCGACCAAGGGCTTCCCGAAATGATGAAAAACAAGATGGGGCGATGCGAAGATATGACCAATCTCGCCATTTACGCTATGCGGGCTAACGGCTTGGCGGTTACCAGCGATTATACTCCTTACTGGGCAAACCATGGGAATAACCACGCCTGGAATGCTATTGTTACTCTTGATGGTAAAGTTATTCCTTTTATGGGTGCCGAGAGTAATCCCGGGGAATATCATCTGCCTTTTAAAATGGCTAAAGTTTATCGTAAAACTTATAACGAGCAAAAACAGAATCTCATTTTCCAAAAAAGAAAACAAAAAAAAGTCCCCCGTTGGTTGGCGGGGAAAAGCTATCTTGACGTTACGGTGGCATATACCAAAGTTTGTAACGTCACCGTTAATTTTGACCAAGAAATCCCTGATTCGGTTGATATCGCCTATTTGTGTGTTTTTAATTCCGGTGAATGGAAAGCCATTAATTGGGGGAGGATTGAAAACGGGACGGCTGTCTTTGAAGATATGGGAGCTGATATTGCTTATCTTCCGGCTTTATATCTTAACGAGAAAATCGTCCCTTATGCTCCACCTTTCATCTTAAAAAATGATTGCCAGTTGGTTAAACTCGCTTCTCGGCAACAGCATTTGGAAGCGGTTAGCTTAATTTCCACCAATCCTTATAAACGACCGAAAGCTACTGACAGCACCATAAAAAGCTATCTGAAACCCGAGCAAAAATATGAGCTTTTTTACTGGCAGGACGGTTGGCAGTCATTAGGCGAAAAAGTTGCCCAAAAAGATAAGCCGCTTGTTTTTGAAAAAGTTCCCTCTGATGGTTTGTATTGGTTGGTGGCTGATAGCTCTGATAAGGAAGAACGAATTTTTACTATCGATAAAAGTAAACAAGTTTGGTGGTAAAACTGAAATTAAAATTACGCTTTCAAAAAAATATTTGATTCTATTATAGCGAAGTATTCTTTAAGCATTTAATTATAACCACTATCATTTCTCTTTTTAAAACCAGACTTATACTATCCCGTATGGTGCCGAGTTTATATTCTGTAAATTCTATTGACATAAATATTTTAACTACTTTATATTTAGAAAATTAGAATAATGGATGTATTGATATTATTTGGGCTTATTTAAAATTGTAATTAGTATGGTCAGTATTGATGAAGCTTTGTAGAAAAAGAATAAACGGGAAATTAAATTATCATATATTTATTTTTAGTTTCTGTTTATTGATTTTGGTCTTTGCTGTTTTTAGCTCACCTGATTTGATGCTGTCATCTAAACGTTGTTCTTGTTCATATCAATTTCTTTGGTTATGTAACGGGGATAACAATGTCACCCACATTCGAGAAACCGACAGCCCTTATAATATCTTAACATATACGGGTGGGATTAGGATGTCAAATTATAGTTTCTTTTTTGAGAATCACTTATTTTTTGAAAAAGATATTGATGATGAAATTACCGAACAGCAAAAGTGTTTTAATTTTAAGATAATAGATAATGAAAGTAGATTTGGTTATTGGTCTCTATCTAAAGTTTTTGGCACCCAAAAAAATGTTCAGCAAATAGAATCAACACCGCGTCTCTCTTATCTTATATCCGAGCATTATTCCGTTATGCGCTGTTAATCTTTATTGTTTTGTTCATAAATATTGATTGCTAAATTAATTACTCTAATTTTTTAACGTTTTACAGGGAATTTATCCCTGAGGAGGAAATATGAGAAATGGGTTAAAGTTCTTTATGGGCAGTTTGGGTCTGCTATTGCTTTTGATAGTGCTTTGCACTCTCAATGTCAATGCCGATGTCAATGTCCTGTCTTGCAGTATTTGTCACGCTCCGTTTGTGACTTCCTGGCAGAACAGTCCTCATGCCAATACCCAAACCAATGTTGCCACTGAATTAGCCGCGGAATGGGTGGGGCAATCGCCGGATTCGGTAATCAATGGCTCAGCGGCGGAAGATTGTATCGCTTGTCATGCCCCGAAAGCAATTGAAGCCAACGGGGGAATGACCGAAGCGGAAGCGATGGGATTCTTTTTCACCACCGATAGTGGTTTATATACGGCATCAACCGTAGCCGATTCGACCGCTCTCTGGCCTCACGATTCCTGTACCACTTGTCACAATGTTCTTTCTGACCATCCTACTTCTGTACCTACATTATCGCTTTTCAATTCGCAAACAGCTACTTATGATCCGATGCCAAAGGCATCTACGCTATGCGGTCAGTGTCATGGCAGCCTTCGTTTTTCCGGTACCGACCATCTCCGTTACGATGCGTGGAAAGCGAGCCTTCACGGTCACCAAACACAAGTTGATGTGGCCGGTGAGTTAGCTACGGAATGGGCGGGGATTTCTCCCGATTCGGTTATTAATGGCTCCACTGCTGAAAATTGTATCGCCTGCCATGCTCCCACGGCAACTAAGTTGTATGGTGGTATTACCGAAGTACAGGTTTTGGATTCTTTCTTCACCACTACCGGAGGATTTTTTACCGCTTTGACAACCGCTCAAGATACCGCCGCATGGCCTTATGTCGCTTGTAATGCTTGTCATGATCCGCATAATCCCGATACGGTTTCTTATTTTAATTCTACCGATACAGTTTATCAAGTGATGAGTTCTTCTGATTCTTTGTGCGGGCAATGTCATGGTACGCTTCGTTTCCCGGATACGGACCATTTGAGTTACGACCTGAGCAAAGGAACCGGTGGTGTTGGTGTTGCCGATTCGGTGATGATGCCCGGAGTGAAATGTGTCGATTGCCACATGGCTAACGATGGGGTTGATGGTTCCATTCCTTCCATGTATGCCGGTCACAGTTGGGCCGTTTTTATCCCCAGTGTTAACCCTACTTTTGCTTCCTGTTCCAATGTTGCTTGTCATACTTCACCTTACTCTGTTAATTCGGCGTTGGCGATTGTGACTAATTGGCAGGCGACATATCAACAGCTTTTAGATACTGCCACGGCTAAAGTAGCTGAGGCCGCCGATTCCCTCGCTAATCGTTCTTCCGCCGATTCGGCCAATTATGATGAAGCTCTTGCCAATCTTAATTTTGCTTCAGGTGACGAATCCGGTGGCGCTCATAATGCTGTTTATGTCCAATCATTGTTGAATGATGCTATCCAGAAAGCTAATCTGGTTATAACTCCGACAGGTGTTATTGAGCCAAACGTTACTTTACCGAAGCAGTTTGCTCTCTTACAAAACTATCCCAATCCTTTCAACCCGGATACGAAAATTGACTTTGTTTTGCCACGTAAAGCTACGGTTACATTGGAAATATTTAACTTGTTAGGCGAAAAAGTTAAGACACTGGTATCATCTGAAAAAATGACAGCCGGTGAGAAGTCCGTCTCTTGGAATGGCTCTGATGATGCCGGTTATAAAGTGTCTTCGGGAATTTATTTCTATCGCCTTACTGCTGACAATTTTGTTTCTACCAAGAAGATGCTTTTACTCAAATAAGTATTTGATTGCTTCAACTTGATATTGCTCAATTGATGGGAGTCGCTTCGGCGGCTCCTATTTTTATGCGGTAAAACTCTTTTTAAGCAAAGATGATAAAATAAGTTAAAAAACTTGTGCTGTCCGATATTTTTTAGAATCTTAAGGGCGATGAAAATTCGTATTGTTCAAAAAGATATCAACAATCATAATTACCAAAAATTTCTCGATAACGCCAAGCTTAGTAATATTAATTGGGTTTGTTTCGGTGAATTGAGCACCAGCGGTTGTCTTTATCAAGGGGGC
>JAADHM010000155.1 GCA_013151855.1 FCB group bacterium
CATCAAGCTATACCAACGCAGAGCAAAAAAACCGATACGGAATATTTCCGGATTTACATCCCACTTTATCATATAAGAACCATTTCAATAAAATTTAAAAGAAGTAATAACGATTTTAAGGTGAATAATCAAACAAAACTTAACATTTTTATAAAAAAAATTATAACCAGTAGTGCAAAAATTCAATAAGTTCTTCAGGTGGTTTGATCCATATATCCGCTTTTGTCTCGCGTGGTGATGAATTTACCAACACACTTAATCCGTGTCCTTTAAGCTTGGCAAAAGCATCCTCGTCAGTGATATCATCACCCATATAACAAAAATAACATTTTTCTTTATTCTCGTTTAAAATAGCACTGACCGCATTTCCCTTATTAATGGAATCGATTTTAATTTCAATACCGCCATCGAAATCATGGAAAGATAAGCCAGATGACTTTATTTCTTCCAACCACTTTTTAATAACTTTATTCCTGATTTCTTGAGCTTTATCTTCACGGAACCCTCGCCAATGAAATGCAAATCCTGAAGGTTTTTTTTCTGTAATATGATCAAAGTGTTGGTCAACAATCCATCTCCTAATCTCAGATAATTTTTCTTTGGTTTTATTATCTATTTTAACAACCGTATATTTACCATCAAGAGACAAACGTTCCATACCATGACATCCCCATAGTTCCGGAAGAGTTTTGGTTGATAGTAATTTTTTCAAGGAATCAATGGTCCTACCGCTAATTATAATGGTGCGGTTTTTGGCAGATTCCATCAATTTATTCAAAAGGGGTATTATTTCAGGGTAGGGGTAAGCTTGGTCTCGTTGTTGTTTAAAAGGGGCTAAAGTGCCATCATAATCGAACATAATAACTCTTTTGGAAGACATTTGTAACCGATGAAGAAATTGTTTTAGATGAAAATCATTATTAAGAATTTTCATTTACAGCTTACACCGAGATTAAATCGTTTTCCAAGCCTCGCCGAAAAGCTAACATCAACGTTAAATACTCCCGAAGATGTCTGGTTAGTAGAAAATTCTGTGCCACAAAAAATTTCGCTGTTTTCCCAATTGTTTTTATTTTGTCGGGTTGTCTTAACAATTCTCTAATACGTAATGCGGTACCTTCCGGCGTATCTACCAAAAAGCCGGTATGATGGTTGTGAACTTGAAGACGGATGCCGCCCACGTTACCGCCAATTACCGGTTTGCTTTTCCACATTGCTTCCGTTACCGTAAGCCCAAATCCTTCTTGAAGTGATTTTTGAATGATTATTGTGGAAGCTCTTTGTAAGGCATTAATGGTTCGATGAGCATCGTTGGGGAGCCTTAAGATGAAGATGCGGTCATTATCTTGGGCGGCTTCCAGTACTTCTTGGTAAACGGCTTCTCCTTCCGGGTCATCCGAGGCACCTCCTCCGGCAAGAACCAGTTGAGCATCTACCGAACCGTTAAGAAGATTAAAAGCTTCAATGACTCCGATAGGGTCTTTAAAGCGGTCAAATCTTGATATTTGCGTTAAGATAGGAATATGTTTGGAAATACCGAATCTTTCCAAAGTTCTATTTATTTCTTTTTGTGTTAAGTCGCAGTTTTTTTCGCTTAGAGGGTCAATACTGGGGGCAATGATAAACTGGGGGTGGGGGAGACGTTGGGCAAAAAGAGGCATAGAAAAAATGCTGGCATCATAAGGGGATACTATTTTTTTTAAATAGTTCCATACTTTACGATTAGGATGACTGACATCGATATGGCAACGCCAGATCCATTTACCTTTATGTTCAGGGCATAAAGAGAATAAATAAGCGGGTTGCGGGTCATGGATAAAAACATAGTCGGCATTTTCCAAAAGAGGACAAAGACGTTTGTTGTTTTCAACCAAAGTTTCTTGATAAGTTTCAATCATGGAAGTTGTTAACGCAACTCTGTTACCCTGTAATCCGTTGTGGAAAGATTTGGTGACATTGAAAAACTGCTCGTTGCCTTCGATAATTTCCCAAGAAGCATCCAATCCCAAATCAATCATCAAAGGGGTCAACCAATGTAGAATTTCCGCCACTCCACCCCCGATACGGGTGGAATTAACATGAACAATTTTAGCTCCCTTCAGGTCTTCAGCTAATTCCTTTAGTTGCATGATGGCTGTATCGCCGACAACATCCCTGTACATTGATAAAGATTTATTGTTCATTGCAAGATCTTAACATGAAAGGTTTCACCGCTTTTATTAATGTTTTTTTTAATTCCGGCAAAGTCAGATAATAAAAATCAATGTTTTTAAAAACATGAATTAAATCTTCACAACCAATACCGAATCCTTTAATCCAATTGGTGAAATCATCGGTTTTGTCTTCGGTGCGGCGCCGGGCTTCAATAAAATGATAGTATATGGAGCTGTTACTCATAGAGGAAAGAGCGGTAATCAAATCTTCAGGATGTTCCAAGGTAATACCGCAGTTAAAGACTACCGTGGCAGCTTGCATAAAGATAAAATCATCGCCTATGGGAACAGAAGGGATAAAAGGTAACTCACTTAAGCGGTCATCAATAATGTCGACGACAGTTTCTCTCAGTTGTTCCAAGCCGTCAAAAGAATAAGGATTTAATATTCCTAATCTCTCTGCCAGAACACGATCACGAAGCAGACGAGCTGACCAAACGGCGAAATCGTTGCGAAATTCGGGATCATCGAAAGTAGGACGAACCAAAGTTTCCGAAAAGTGGTGGAATAAACACGCTTGCGGGCATACTGAAATTCTTTCCCGTAATTCACGGAGATTGACCGCCGTATCAACCCCTCCCATGCGGGTAATTAGAGCACAATCTTTTACTTCAAAAGGCATATTGGTTTTTTCGGTACTAATAGTCATATCTTTAGACAACTTTTCTTTATACCAATCGTGTTTTCCATTTTATTTCCAAATTAATTATAGCGAAACTAATGGCGATTGTAAACGTATATCATTTTTAATCATAGGATAAATATTAAAAGCTTCCGGAGGGCTTATTTTCTCTTGCTAAAGTTACGATTATTATTTTATTTAAGTCAACATTTTTTAAAGCCACCGTAGCTCAGCTGGTAGAGCAACTGATTCGTAATCAGTAGGTCAGCGGTTCGAATCCGCTCGGTGGCTTAAAATTAGTTGTTTTTTTTGACCTCTGATAATATTATCGAAAAAACGATTTAAAATTGTTTTAGTTGACGAATATTCACCAAACAATTATAAAAAGAGTTTATGAAAAAGGTTGAAATGTGTTTCTAAAATTGGATAATATCCGCAAAGAGTTTAGTGGCAAAGTTGCCGTGGACAATTTGTCTTTGGAAGTTCCTCAGGGTGTTATTTATGGGATAATCGGTCCCAACGGAGCCGGTAAAACAACGACCATAAGAATGATAATGAATATAACCGTTCCTGATTCGGGAAAAATTCTTATCGAAAATCAACAAATCAATGATGATTTCAAAGATCGAGTGGGATATTTACCGGAAGAACGCGGGTTATATAAAAAAATGACGCTCGAAGATATATTGATTTATATGGCGGCTCTGAAAAATTATCCGGTCAGCAAAGCTAAAAAAAATATCGATTACTGGTTGACAAG
>JAADHM010000055.1 GCA_013151855.1 FCB group bacterium
TAACAGTCCTTTGAGAAATTGTATATGAGGACTTTCGCCTTTTCCCAGATTACGGAAAACCCATCCGACACGAAGATAAAAACGACCCAAATCGAGATTACTGGCACGATCTCCCAACAACAGCTCATCAAAGATAGCCAAATGTAATTTTATGATAGCGCTCTCGTTAGGGTAACGGGAAATATCAATAGCTTCTCCTAACCGTTTCAAGACCGAATCGGCCGTAGCCAGTTGATCGCGGTGTTTCTCTTTGACACTTTTTAAACGATAGGTACGAAAATTATGATCGTTTTTCCATTCCTTAAAATTCGTGGTAAACTCCCGAGTATAATAACAGTTACTGCAAGTAGCCGTAAAATACACCAAAGGGTTGTAACTCTGATAGCGCGGATAGCGCCATTTTATGTCTTTAGGACAAAAATCCGTCTCCCTCCCATTTTCATAATATGAACCGACTTTAATGGTTTCGAATTCATTAATAGTCTTACAAATGGGACACTCGACTTTGGAAAGGTAAAAGGGGCTTTCATTAGACATAACTATCTCCGTATATTTATTTATTATTTGCTTTCAACAACACCAATTCCGACTCCGAAACTGGCAAAACTTTTTTTATCTTTTCCGGGGTAGCACCGGCTTTGAGCATGCTGCGAGCAATCCGAATTATTTCCAAATGATCATAACGCGGGGAAGAACTATTTCGGCTCCTCCTACCGGTCTTGAGCTTATTTTCGGATAACGGATAAGAAGCTGACTCTCCCAGCTTGATGAAACTCAATTTTTTAGTTTTCGGGGCAGATATTTCTTTTCTTTGTAAGACTATTAATGAACATCGTTTAATGAGCTCTGTGGTTTTCTTTGGGATTTAGGTGACCGGTTAAAAAGAGAATAAATAACCACACCCAATATACTCGCCAGGAGATAACCTCCTATGTTTAAGTATAAATCTGTTAAAAATTGCGGTGAAATATCCATTTTCACTTTTCCTTGTTTATGCTTTTAAATCAATATGTTTTGGCTGTTCCTCTGATTCATCTTCTTTAACATCATCTCCATCGGTATCTCCATCGACGGAAAGATTCTTTTCGGTTTGGTCGTCTTTTTGTTCGTCTTCTTGTTTGTCATCATCATTCTGTTCATCTTGGAGAATAAGAGCATCTTTTTTATCTTTTTCCTTTTTTAGCTTCTCTTTCATCTTTTCTTTTAAAGCATCGGAGAATCCGTTTTTATTCTTATCCTTATTGGAACGATCCGAAGGATTGACTCTATCGGACCGGTCGATATCGGATAAATTATCTACATTATTAAATAAATCTTCCATCTCAAGATACCCTTACCGGTATTGTTCATTTTAACCGGTCAATGCAAACTTCTCCTTTACCATTCCTCTTAACTTAAATACCGCCCGCGTATGTATCTGAGAGACTCGCGACTCCGAGATAGACATAACTTCACCGATTTCTTTCAGCGTAAGCTCTTCAAAATAGTAAAGAGCAATGACCAGTTTTTCTTGTTTGGTCAATTTATCAATGGCAACGCCTAAAAAAGTCTTCAATTCGTCCTTTTCAATAGCTCCCAGAACACTTAAAGTCTCTCTATCAATAACAGTTTCGATTCTGGGTACCTGGCGATTATCATCTTCACGATAAATCACCTCATCGAGAGAAAGGAAATTCGTCCCCGAAACATCGTTTAGAGCCAAATGAAGGTCTTCAATCGATATTTTCATATGTTTGGCCAGTTCCATTTTTTCCGGTTGACGTCCGTATTTATTTTCCAGAGCCGAATACGCTCGCTCAATTTCCCGTGACTTCGCTCTTGTGGAACGAGGCACCCAATCAAGAGCTCTCAATTCATCCAAAATAGCACCACGAATACGCGGAACGGCATAGGTTTCAAACTTAACCCCCCGATCGGGATCATAGTTCCTAAAAGCTTCCACCAGTCCGATAACTCCCGTACTGATAAGATCGGAGAGTTCTACCGACCGAGGAAAACCCATAGCCATTCTTGTCGCAACGTTGCGTACCAACGGTACATACTTATCCAACAATTTCTGGCGCATCTCCGGAGACTTCAATTTCCGATACCTTGTCCACTCTCTTTCGGAAACATTCCATCTTTTGGTTCTCTTGGTTTTAACAGACCCTAACTTGTTATTTAAAACTTCCGGGGTCTTTGTCTTTCTGTTTCGCTTTGGCTTGACTTTTAATGTACTAACCATTTGAATGCTATTCCTTTATATCGGCCACAGCCATATTTTTATTATTCGTTTTCTGGTTATTAATATTTTTATGATGATAAATATTCAGCAGTTGTCTTCTAAGCTCTTGCCCTAACATATTAAGTTTTTGTACGACAACGGATTGTGCATCAATTGCCGATAACGGTGATTGAGCGGCAAGACTCTTGACAAATAGTTTGTCTTCCGGAATAAAGCCCATCAATTGAGGAGCAACCTTTAAAAAGCGCTCGGCAACAACATAGAATTTGGAATAAATATACTCTGCTTCTTCTTCCGACTGAACGCGGTTAATCAACAAGCGGCAGTTAATATTCTTATTGGTCTCTTTAAGATATTTGAATAATCCGTAACTATCTGAGATGGAGGTTAACTCCGGTACCAAAACCAACAAATTGATATCCGAAGCAAAGGCGATCATGGTCGATACTTTGGATACTCCGGAACTATGGTCGATAATTATTAAATCATATTCCGTGCCTTGATAACGTAGATTTTTTATCATCTTGGCATATACAGGCATATCGGAATCATGGAAGACAATATGACTATTTACCGCCGGTAAAATATCGAGTTGAGAGCTAACGCGAGTAACCGCTTCTTTTAAAGAAAGCTTGCCATCAATAAATTCTTTGATACCATATTCACATTTGACATTGGCTAAAATATGCTGATTGCCGAAATTAAAGTCCGTATCTACCAAAAGAACTTTTTGACCCACAGCGGCGCATCTTTCCGCCAGGTTAAAAGCCAACACCGACTTCCCCACCCCTCCTTTACCGGAGATTAGAGAGACCAATTTAGGCGGGATTTTTTGATTATGTTGAACCCTTTTTAGTTCCAGCCTATTCACTAATCACCTCACCATTTAAAATCTGTCGGGCAATTAAATCCGGATCGGGGGTATGTAATGCGCCTATCCCCCCGGGAGTATCAGTAACAAAAGCAATTTGTAACTTGAGCGCCTCCGATGCCGTCGCAAAGACACCAAAACTACCGGTCAAATCGGTCATGGACATAATGAGATGGGTAGGCTTCAATGCCTCTAAAGGCTTACTTATGTTCCCTATATCAGAAGAACGTATCAGCGAGGAAAGAACAACAAAACAGAAATCAGGCTGGATAGAGTCAATCTTCTTTTTCATATTTTCCCATTGTTGCCCCTTTGACCCTATTGCCGGAGTATCAATGAGAGTAATGACATTTTTATCATTTTTAATTTTCTTCATACTGACTGACGGTTCGACAACTTCCGCCCCAAGAATTTCACCATAAGTGGCAATCTCATCAAAAGCGGTCATTTTGAAGTCATCTAAAGTCACCAACTTTACTTTTTGCTTTTGCCGAGTGACCAAAGAGACCGCCAATTTCCCCAATGCCGATGATTTACCGCTGCCCGCAGGACCGATAAAGACTACTTTATCGCCCGCTTCAAATTTTATATCCGGAACCATAAAAGAACTTAAGTGCTTCACCAGTCTCTCCCGGACATAGGAAAGATTATCAGAAGAATTATCGTACTCGCTAATTATCCGATTCATAAACAAAGACAAAAATGAGTCGAGGAAATCAGCCTCTTTAAGCCGAGAATAAATATCCTCAAAATCACCATATTTTTCGTGTTCGGAGGTGGACTCGTAACGGTCGATAATTTGATTGAGCTTCTTATCTATATCGAAAATCTTTTGCTGCCAATTATCAAGACGGTTAAATGTATTGTGCGAAACCGTATGAGGAGCAAGGCGATTTTTCTCTGTTTGTTTCACTTTGGTAACTTTTGTTGCCTCGGATAAAATTTTTGAAGATTGAGCTACGGTCGGCTTTTCCAAACAGGCTGTCACCTCAAATATAGGGATATTATTGCTGTCGGAGGTCTCTGTCGTTTTAAGAACAATAGCTTCACCGCCCATTTCTTCGCGTACTTTTTTTAAAGCTTGGGCGGATGTTTCTGCCGTAAATGTTTTAATTATCATCGTTCAACCTCACTGTTCCCGTTGAGATCAGTTCCACATCGGGTAAAATTTCGTTATAGGAAATAATCGCCAATTGAGGATAAGCGGCTTCTACCAAGCGCCTTAAAGCCAGTCTTATATTAGGGGAACAAATGCATACCGGCAGATGACCACCGGCTTGCATCAATTCCATTTGCTTGCCTATTTTCTCAATTAGAGCTTCGGTCATGGCCGGTTCCATCACCAGCATCAGACCCTGTTTGGTATTTTGAACGGAATCGGATAACTGCTGCTCGATAGTCGGATCGATGGTAAAGACTCTTATTTTTCCTTCGGTACCACGATACAATTCGGTAATCTGACGTTTCAAGGACATGCGCACATATTCCGCCAAGACATCGGTATCTTGCGTAGCTCCGATATAATTGGACACCGTTTCCAGAATTGTCGCCAGGTCCCGAATAGGCACTTTTTCTTTCAACAGTGCCACCAGAACTTTTTGCAAGGTACTCAGAGAAACCACTTCCGGGATAACCGTCTCTATCAAAGCGGGGTAATCTTCTTTTAAAGTATCTATCAGATGTTGGACGTCTTGACGAGTGAGAATTTCCGCGGCGGCATCTCTGATAACTTCCGTCAGATGGGTAGCGATAACGGATGCCGGTTCCACGACCGTATATCCTTTGGAAATAGCTACTTCTTTGAGATTGGGAATGATCCAGGTAGAGTGCAAGCCAAAAGCCGGATCTTTGGTTTCAAATCCTTCCAGTTTATCTTCCACATATCCGGGGTTAATGGCTAAAAGATGATCGACCATTAATTCAAAATTAGCGACTTTTATCCCCTTAATTTTAATTTGATATTCATTGGGTTGCAGTTGAACATTATCGCGAATTCTAATAGGAGGAACAACAATACCCAATTCCGAAGCTAATTGCTTTCTAATAAGAGAAATTCTATTTAATAAATCTCCACCCTGACGGTTATCGACCAAAGGAATAAGCCCATAACCAATTTCCAATCCCAAAGCATCAACCTTTAACAGGTCTTCGGTACGTTCCGGTATCTTTTGGCTTTCAGCGATATTTTCTTTGGCAATTTGCTGTGTTAAAAGTTTTTTGCGCTTTTGGGTTTCTTTGGTTATATATCCAATCCCGCCCACGGTGGCGCCAAGCACCATAAATATCGTGGTGGGCATACCCGGAAGCAAACCAAAGACGAACAATACTATTGATGCCACCAGAATAGCGCGAGGCTGTTTAGTGAGTTGCTTGGCTAAATCCGTGCCCATATTAGAGGTGGACGCCGAGCGAGTAACAATAAGACCGCTAGCCGTGGAGACCAACAGCGCCGGTATCTGCGTTACCAGTCCGTCTCCTATGGAGAGAAGAGTATAAGTACGCAAAGCATCGGAAAGAGTCATCCCATTGATAGCCACGCCAATGACAAAGCCGCCAATGATATTAATCAGCGTTATGAGAATTCCGGCAATGGCATCACCCCGTACGAATTTGGAAGCACCGTCCATCGCTCCGTAGAAATCAGCTTCCCGAGAGATTTCTTCACGACGCTGACGAGCTTCCTGTTCCGTAATGATGCCCGCATTCAAATCGGCATCGATAGCCATCTGTTTACCGGGCATAGCATCCAAAGTAAACCGCGCGGATACTTCGGAAATTCTTCCCGCACCTTTGGTAATAACCACAAACTGAATAATGACCAAGATGACAAAAACGATAAACCCCACCACATAATTACCCTGAACCACAAAATGACCGAAAGAGTTGATGACTTCGCCGGCATACGCTTGACCCAAAATCAAGCGCGTGGAAGCCACATTGAGAGCCAAACGCATCAGGGTAACAATCAATAACATCCCAGGAAAAACGGAGAGGTCAAGGGGACGCGTAACGTAAAGGGTGGTCAATAAAACGACCATCGAAAAAGTAATATTAAAAGCCAGGGCAAAATCGAGCAGGACGGTGGGTATCGGTATTATCAGCACCCCGATAATTCCGATAACGCCTAAGGCTAAGACGATATCGGAACGAGAAGTTATTTTCTCCACGAATCCCGATTGTGCGAAATTGCCATTCATATTAACTTAAGACCTTCCCCTTTGTTTTGTAGACATAAGCCAGCAATTCCGCCACGGCACGATATAGATTGGCCGGAATCATCTGACCGATATCACACATCTTGAACAAAGCCCGTGCCAACGGTTTGTCTTCTACGATGGGAATATCATGTTCTTCTGCTAATTTTTTTATCCGCTCGGCAATCAACCGCTCCCCTTTTGCCAGTACATAAGGAGCTTTCATTTCCGCCTGATCATACTTAAGAGCAACGGCTAAATGGGTCGGGTTGGTTACCACCACATCGGCCAACGGTACAGCTTTCATCATTCGACTCCTTGCCATTTCACGTTGAATCTGTCGCACCCGTGATTTTATTTGAGGCGAACCCTCGGTATCTTTATATTCATCTTTAATTTCTTGTTTGGACATCCGTATTGATTTTTCGAACTCATAGCGCTGGTATAAATAATCTAAAACGGCAATAATTAAAATAACCGCTCCGATTTTCAACGACAGCACCAAAGCCAGTTTACCCATCCTGGTCGCCAACTGACTCACCGACATATCCGGCAGTAAAAAGAAAGATTGAAACTCCCCTTCGATAACTTTATACGCCACAAATCCGACAATAAATAATTTGATGGAATCTCTTACCAATTGCACCAAAGATTTCAAAGAGACGAACTTCTTGAGCCCTTTAATCATATCGAGTTTTTCCAGTTTCGGTTCTATTGACTTGGTCGTCACCATAAAACCCACCTGCGTAACATTCACTCCGAAAGCAACAACGGCGACAACGATAAATATGGGACTGAGCAGTATTAAAAATTTTATCAAATAATCACTTATAACTTTGACAAAGGTTACATCAGCTTGAGCGATTTGAGGAGCATTAGCCATCGTATAACGCATAATGTGCATGGCTTCTTTGGCCAGAAAAGGACCCATCATATAAATCGACAAAAAGCCCAACAACAAGATAGCGGCCGAATTCAGCTCCATCGATTTGGCTACCTGACCTTCTTCACGAGCCTTGCGTCTCCGCCTGCCAGTCGCCTTTTCCGTTCTTTCTTGAAATCCTTGATCAGCCATAATCTTTTATGTCCCTATTGCATAAAGCATGTATTTCAATCCGTTATCAAAGTACCCCATCGCTTGCTGGATAACATAAACGAACAGCGGTAACGATAGCGCCATCACCAAAAGACCCACCCCGATTTTTATCGGGAAACCGACAAAAAAGACGTTCATCGTCGGCATCGTTTTGGCTATCGTTCCCAAGGCGACATCGGTAAGAAAGAGGGTTATCATTATCGGAGAAGCGACTTTGAGAGCAATAACAAAAATATAGGCGGAATATTTGATAACCATATCACCTACGGCAACGTTGATATGGACGTTCCCCGGAGGTATCACCGCATAACTTTCTACCAAGGCGTTGATAATCAAATAATGCCCGTTGATACTTATAAAAAACAAAATCGCTACCACATACCAGAAACGTCCGAGAATTGAGACCTGACTGGAGAGATTGGCATCGAACATATTGGCGAACATAAACCCTATCTGATAACCGATAATCGCACCTCCGGAGAGAATTCCAAAAAAGATGAATCGGAAAAACAATCCAATAAGCACGCCAATAAGCATTTCATTAAATACTAACCCCAGCAATTGCCATAAAGAGGTCACCGATGAAAATGAAGAAGGATGATTAATAGTGGGCACCAGTATTAATGCTAACAGTAATACCAGACCAACCTTTACCAATACCGGAATACTGCGGTTACCATAAACGGGAGCGGTAATAAATATTCCCGAAGTTCTAATTATAATCAAAAGGAAAAGAATAAGTTTGTCAGAACCATAATTTATAAAATCAAACAAGCTTAAAATCCTTACAATACGGGTTAATCGTTATTTGCTAACACAAAACTTGTGCCAAATTGAAACATTTCACGATGTAGCTGTAACCCATTAGCTGGTAGGGGATTATGGTTTTAGAATAATTGATTACCTATAGTCTTATCGAATACTGCGGAAAATATTACCAGCCCTGTTGGAAAAAAGTTCAAATCGCTTTTGAAAAACAAAAATACCTATCCCACCAAGGTAGGAATAAGATTAAACATGTGATGGGCAAAGTCGACAGCCATATTAATCATCCAAGGGAGAAAGATTAACAAAGCCAAAGCAACCGCTAATATTTTAGGGACAAAAGTTAGGGTCATTTCTTGAATTTGAGTGATCGCTTGAAAAATCGAAATCGCCACCCCGACCACCAATCCGAAAATCAACAGGGGACCGGAGATCATCAAAGTTACCATTAAAGCTTCCCGACCTATCTCTACAACCATTTGAGGTGTCATCTAATTCTCCCTTCTCTCACATATGAAACGATTCTACCAACGATTTTATCAACAGATACCATCCGTCAACAAGCACGAAGAGCAATATTTTAAAAGGCAACGAGACGATAACCGGCGGAAGCATCATCATCCCCATAGACATCAACACCGAAGCCACCACCATATCAATCACCAGAAAAGGAATAAACAATACAAAAGCTATCTGAAAAGCGGTGCGCAATTCGGAGATAACAAAACCCGGTATGAGTACATGCAGAGGGATATCTTTAGGACTGTTGGGCGTATCTATCTTAGCGATATCAACAAACAAAGCCAAATCCTTTTCCCTCGTTTGAGCCAACATAAATTTGCGAAAAGGATCCATAGTTTTACTAAACGCTTCTTCTTTGCTGATTTTTTTATCCAAATAGGGTTTGATGCCCTCGGTATAAGATTTATTGATAACCGGCGACATAACGAAAAAGGTCAATATTAACGCCAGAGCAATGAGTAACTGATTGGGAGGCATTTGCTGAATCCCGATAGCCTGCCGCAAAAAAGATAAAACCACCGTGAAACGAATAAACGAGGTTACCATAATCAGTATCGATGGCGCCAAGGCTAAAACCGTCATTAAGATAACAATTTGCAAAGTCGTCGACAATTCCCCGACATCTTTGGCTTCACCGATTTGAAGCGATACTTTGGGCAGGGTTTGGGCAGACAATCCTGTTGCCAATACGAAAACAATACCGCTTAACAGCGATAACTTTTTAAATATTTTTTTCATTTCCTATATCTTTCACTAATCGCAACTTCCCTGTTGCGCACCAAAAGAGACAAGCCAACTTCGTTTGACCGTCCCTTTAATAATCAGACATTATGTCTCCAAAACCGCTTTGTCGTCTTTTTGAAGACTAACCTTTTTCCATTTTTGCGTGGCACTTTTTAACATATTTTTAAAAGGAGTAACTTCTTCTTCCGCTTTCATCGTTACCAATATTTCTTTGGTTTGGGCATCATCGAGTTCCGTCAACACAGCGATGTGGCTTTCCGACATACCAATCAATACCGCTTTATCGGCAACTCTCAACAAAGTTACACTTTTTTTGGGTGCGATATACGTTGTCTCCAGAACCTCCAAGAAATTTCTTCGACTATTTCCGGAATATTTTTTACCCATTAACTTTTTCAATAGAAAAATACCAAAATAGATACAAATAATAACCACGATCAAAGCACTGACCAGCTTGAGAAGAGAAGGCATGGTAGAAGAGAAAAAATTGGGCACTTTTTCTTGTTGGGGCAGTTCCGTCTTATCCCCTTGCTTTTGCAAAGAAGAAAAAGAATTGCGTTCGGCGGAAACTCTATCGGTATTGATAATTAATGCTCCCAAAAGAGCAACAATCAAAATAGCGGCGATAATTAATTGTGAACGACGCTTTTGTTTAATTTTCTTCTCCAAGAGTCTTCAACCTTTCTTCCGCAGTCATTAGCTGGGTAATACGGACCCCAAAGTTTTCATCGATAACGACAACTTCCCCGCGAGCGACAATTTTCTGATTCACCAACAAATCCACCGGTTCACCGGCAAGTTTGTTAAGCTCTACAACGGAACCGGGACCCAAAGCAAGAATGTCGGAAATAGACATTTTGGTGCGTCCCAATTCAATCGAGATAGGCAAATTAACATCCATCAACAAATCAATATTGCGCGTTTCGGTTTCTCCAGCCGATTGGGAAAGATGTTGAAATTCCGCTTTGGATACCGTAGCACCGGCAAAATTGATATCATCGACACCAGCTTTGGATTTTTCTTCGGGAAGTTCGTCAAGCATAGCCATCATCGCCGCTTCCGCGTCTTCTTCGGACGCATCTTCTTCATTCGCTACTTTATCAGACTCGGGATTATTTTCCACATCACCCGCTTCCTCTTCCGCTTTATCATCGGAAACGACACCTTCCTTGTTCTCCTCATCAGGAAGACCATCGGGACTATCATCTCCTTGACCACCCCCTTGCTGATTTTCTTCGAGGGATACACCCTCTTCGGGGGATACACCC
Source organism: FCB group bacterium (assembly GCA_013151855.1). Lineage (GTDB taxonomy): Bacteria > Zixibacteria > MSB-5A5 > GN15 > FEB-12 > JAADHM01. The sequence continues at coordinate 10,685 of JAADHM010000055.1, forward strand.
TCTTCGTTAAGCTTCTGATTCTCGGGAGGAGACTCTCCTTTACTTTCTTCAGCAGCATGTTCCTCAGCGGAAACATTGACATCTTTTTCATCTGCCATAATTTATGTGACCTCCATTTCTTTTTCTTCACAAAATCCTATTAATTGAATAGCCCTCTTTTTTCCGGACAAACCGGGTTTGCCAATAAATTTTTTACGATGGTTGACAAATATATCTATGGGAGCATTTATTTTTGTTTCCGAAGGAATAATATCATATACTTTAAGATGTAAAAACTCTTTCATTTTTATATTGGTAGTCAACAGTTGGGCGGTAATTTCGGCACCTACGTCTTTTAAATTATACAGATTGATATTACGGTCACTGTCTAAATTTTTCTTTTTGGTAGCATCAATCCAGTTTTGAGCAGACAGTTTGGTGATAATCGGTTCCAGAGAAACATAGGGATAACAAATAGTCAACAATCCGGTTGATTGAAATAATTTTATTTGAAAAGAAACCACCACCACTGTTTCACCCGGAGGGACAATTTGAATGAATTGAGGGTTGGTCTCAAAACTTTTTTGTTCTACCGTAATTTTTACAATATTTTCCCAAGCTCGCTCCATATCACGATATAATTTATTGACCAAACGATTCATCACCGAGCGCTCAATACCCGTTAATTCACGTTCCGTTTCCAGAATTTTCCCATTCCCGCCGAACATGCGATCGATAAAAGAAAAGGTTAAAGTGGGATTAAAATCCACCAGACATACAGCATCCATTGGCTCGGCGGAAAAAGTATAGGAACACGAAGGCGTCACTAAGGACATAATAAATTCCGAATAAGTAATTTGATCCACCGATACCAAATCCACATCGACAATGGTGCGCATAAGAGCGGAGAGAGTGGAAGCATAGTGTCCCGCAAAATTGTCATGCATATTTTCCAGAGTACGAATCTGGTCTTTGGACACCCGATTGGGATGTTTAAAGTCATAAGCTATGATGGATTTTAGCTTATCATCGCCGATACTATCTTCTTCTATACCGGAATCCCCCGTTGACACCGTCGTCAAAAGGGCATCTATCTCTTCTTGGGAAAGAATCTTAGCCACTCTTCATTATCCTTCTATTGTAACACGAAATCGGTATAGTACACACCATCTAAACCATCAGTATCCATGAGCTGCGACACTCTTTTCTTTATTTGATAGCGGACGATTTCTTTCTGTTTGGGATCGGTCAATTGTGCCACCGTTCGTGAAGATAAAATGGTTATCAAAGCATCGCGAATAATCGGTTCCTTCTGACTAAATTCCTGTTCCAGTTCCGGCGATTCCAATTCAAACCCAAAAGAAACCGATAAAAATCGGGAGCCACCGGTGCCAGCGGGATTCACCACTATATTTTTAATGGTATAAATAATGCTTCCTTCTTCACTACCTTTCTTCTTCTTATTATCTTTTCCTTTTTTGGCAACTTGAGCGGACTCATTCCCCTTGTTACCTTCGTTAGCAGGCGCCATCATCGGCTTGATTACAAACATAGCCAACGCCACCCCTATGATTATGATTCCCACACCGACGCCACCAAAGAGGATTAACTTGTTTCCGCCTTTTTTATTCTTTTTGTCATCGGCTGCATCTTTGTTTCTATCATTTTCCATGATAGTTTTGTCATCTTCATTAGCCATCGCTAACTCCCTTCGGATATATGGGCGGTATCCGGGTTATTAATCCGGATACCTGATAGTCTTTTAAATTGAGCCACTCGTTCAATTATTTCGTCAATGGATTCTTTTACCATTATCTTTTTACCGGTGGTAAGAGAGATAATGGTATCGGGAATGGCTTCCACAAACTCAATTAAATCAGAGTTAATCACCAATTGCGAACCATTTAAACGAGTAACTTTTATCATCAATTATTACCTTTTAATATTCACCAATTCATCGAGCATTTGATCGGACGTAGTAATAATTCTGGCATTAGCTTGAAAACCACGTTGGGCGGTAATCATATTGGTAAATTCCTGAGCGATGTCCACCGCCGATGATTCCAGCGCTCCCGAAGAAATATTTGCTGCCACGGTAGCACCGGCCGTACCTTCCACCGCTTCTCCCGAGTTAGCCGATGTTTGATACATGGAACCGCCGGCTTTACGCAACCCGGCTTGATTGCTGAAATCCGCCAAAACGATCTGTGCCAAAACGCGCGTCACACCGTTAGAAAATATGCCCGAAATATTACCTGCCTTATCAATGGCAATCTTTTCCAAAATACCCAAACCATAACCATCTTGCCCGATGATGGAAGCAGTATGACTTCCCGAAGCAAAACTCGTTAATCCATCGAAGTTATTAATAGACCCCGGGTTAACAGCTATGTTCATCGTTTCGGCACCGTTACCGGGATCAATTGTTATCGATTGTGCGCCACCGTTATAGTTAAAAGTATTAAGCGAACCATCGGAATTGAACGATACATATCCGCTACTTCCGGTCGTTATATTCTCATTGCTCATAGTAGAAGCAGTCCACTCCCATCTATTTTTTACCGCAGATTTGAAAAACTCAAGCGACAAAATATGTTTCTCACCTTGTGAATCAAAAACCGCCAAAGACATGGAGTGAGTGGTCGAATCGGTGTTAATCACCAACTCATTACCGGGAGTAGTTGCCTGTAAACCACCATTGAAAGTGGTTATATCCACTCCGCCACTACCCAAACCGGACAATCCTTCTACCAAACCGGTAGTATCATTGATTACCAAATCAAGCTGAGAGGCAAATGGTCCCGCAGCCGCTCCGGTTCCTTCAGCGGGAACAAAAACATCATTGGCGACATACGTCGTCGCTGCTCCACCGGCGGAAACAAAAGTACTTCCCGAAGCAACACCAAATACTTCAGCGGCTATATCGCCGGCGGCAGCAGTTGATGATTCAAAACTCAGTGAGGTCGGGTCACCTGCTTTATCGCGGGTAATTTTAACTTCTCCGCTATCCAACTCGGCGGTTATGCCTGAAATGGAATTGATAGCATCGATCAAATCACCAACTGTCGAATCAGCAGTCAAACCGGCTATGCTTTCGGTATTGGAACCATCGATAGTAAGAGAGAAATCGGTGAAATCAGTTATTCCCAAACCACCGGCTCCCAAAACGGTATTAAGTGACAAGGGCGCTCCGGAGGAATTGGCTCCGGTAAAAGATGCTTGTTGAGCTTGTTGACCGGTAATGGAAATCGTATGCGTCCCGCCCACTCCATCGTTGGCAATACCGGATACATTATTGACATTAGACGAACCTGCGGAAGACAAAGCGGCTTTGGAATCCGTAGCGGCCGCATTGAGATTATTTGCCAAGGTGACATTTTCCGTGGCTCTCGCCGGATCTTGCTGACCAAACGGAATAACGATCTCTCCTGTCGTTGCCAGAGAAGGAATCTGTCCGCTGGAATCGGCCATTTTCCCCAAGACATAAAGTCCGGTGGCGGGGTCTACCAGATTGGAATTACCATCAAATCCAAAAGCACCGGCACGCGTATAAAATTTGTTACCGTTGGTATCTCCCAAAACAAAGAAGCCGGAACCCTGAATGGCCAAATCGGTTATCTGACCGGTCGTTTCCAAACCGCCTTGCAAAAAGAGATTGTCAATCGATGCCACTTGCATCCCCAATCCTAACTGTATCGGATTGGTACCGCCGGAAACCGACGAAGGACGACCGGCTCCCTTAAAAGTTTGCACCAGCGCTTCCTGAAAATTAACCCGACTGGGTTTAAAGCCAATAGTGTTAATATTGGCAATGTTGTTACCGATTACATTCATTTTAACCTGGTGATTTTTCAAACCAGAAACACCGGCAAATAATGATGCCATCATAACTAAGTTACCTCCATGATTTTAATCAGGACTTCCCCATCGACATGGAGTCCAATCCTAATTGATGTTTAATATTAGTTTTGTATATGTTTTTTATTATCATATTATTACTGCCGAATCTATTGAAGTCACAATTCCTTCACGAAGATTATTGCGATCAAAAGCGGTTATCACCGTTCTATTTTTTACCGATACCACAAAAGCCGCCTGATCTGACAAAATCAAAGTTTCCCGAGAACCTTTTAACTCTGCCTTATCCACCGCATCGGCGATATGGTTCAAAGTTTCTTCGGAAAGTTTGATTCCTCTCGAAAACAACCGCTCATGGGCGTGTTTGGAAAATTGAAGGCGCCGATTATCAGCTATTTCGCGAGAAAATATATCTTGAAAAGATTTTTTACTTACTTGTTTATTATTATTATCAACCGCTTTATCACGGTTAGCGATATTGATTAAATTGACCGGTCGTTGATAATTCCCAACTTTAATGCCCGTGCTCACACTCATTTTCTCTCTCCCTACCAATCACTTCCGCCGTCACTGTTGGCACTATCGGTATAAGCTCCCGGTTCACCAACGGCAGTAATAGCACCCAACGGTACTTCCGTTCCGTTAACTCTTAAGTATGCGGAACCGTTACGATAAATAACCGATTCCACCTTTCCGGCCAATGACATATCGGGTTTGAAAGTCGCCCCGGAAGGATCGGTAGCCGTTGCTTCGATACTGTAATTCCCTTCGGGAACGGCATTGCCCATTTTATCGGTCCCATCCCAAACGAGCGTATTTTGTCCTATGGCAACATGCTCCTGATAAAGAGTGTTGACCACATTACCTTGTTCATCTTTGATGACAAAGGTTATTTTATCCGCCGGTGATTTGAGCGTATAGTTGATATCCGGTTTGTTTTGTTGGTCGACGTAAATACTGCTATAGGTAGCTTTCACATCTTTACCTATCAAACCCGAAGCCATCACATTGTTAAGCGACTGCATCTGCAGGAAATCCAAATTATTGGATTTATCTATTCCACTAGAAATATTATTCATCTGTTCCAACGATGAAAATTGAGCCAACTGAGCAATAAAGTTTTCATCATCCATAGGCTTTAGAGGATCCTGATTTTGCAGCTTGCTTATCAATAGTTTTAAAAAGTCATTTTTGCCCAAGCTCTGCATACCGCCTGTTGTTCTCTGCTGACCATTGGCATCTACCGGAATGGGGGAAATGAATGACATAATTTTTTCTCCTATACTAACAGGTTTACCCCGTTAGATGTTATATAATTATCTGCTTTTCGCTGGAGCCGTTGAACGATTGGTGAAGATTCATCTATATTTTCATCGTCGTAATTAAACCGATGCATCGAGTTGCTCTTTTGCCCCTGTGATTGACGACTTAGAAACTCATTACCCGCATTACGGTCACTCACCGTAACATCGATAAAATCAACTTTGATATCGGCTTTGGCCAATTGGTCGACCAAATGGTGGAGCGAACTTTCCAAAGTTGCCTTCGCTTCAGAAGAATGAACCGTTAGATGCGCTCTTAATTTATCTTTATGCATGGATATACTGAGTTTGGCCGGTCCCAGATGTTCCGGAGCAATCTTTAAAACTATCGCTTGGCCATTCGGTTTGAGCAATGTTTTAAGATTCTCAGGAAGAATAAATCGCACCGGAAGAGTTTGACCCTGTTTTAATGCTGTTTC
>JAADHM010000223.1 GCA_013151855.1 FCB group bacterium
GAAGCGATAGGAGACCTTTTTGGGGAACAAGCTGTCTTATGCGGCGGTTTGGCGGAGTTGATTCAAAACGGTTTTGAAGTGTTGGTGGAGAACGGTCTCCCGGCAGAAAATGCTTATTTGGAAGTTGCTTATCAGCTTGATTTGATTGTTCAATTAATAAAGAAATACGGTATTAATGGAATGTATCAACATATTTCCGTGGCGGCTCGCTATGGCTCATTTTTGTCAGGGAAAAAAGTAATTGATAAATCGGTTAAAAAGAAAATGGAAGAAGTTTTTGAGGATATCCGTTCGGGGAAGTTTGCTAAAAAGCTTAACGGCTTATCCGATAGAGAGTTAGCCAACATCGACAAAGCAATAAAAAGGGAAGTTAACCCTGCCTTTGAAAAAGCCGCACGTAAATTTAGTAAATAAGATAAAAATAACCCTTTAAGTTTATGAATATTTCCCAATAGTACAAAATTCTTTAATCTTTGTGAAAAAAATAACGAAAAATGTGTTGTTTATGACAATATTATGACAAAGAAATACCGATAACCTTTTTATTATGAATAATTAATGAGTTGCTATGGGAATTATGGGAATATGGTAAGAGGTATTGATAATGAATAAAAAGTTAATTTTTCCTATTGTTTTAATTTTTTCGATGGTTGTTTCATCTGTTTGGGGAGGAGAGTTGACGGGGCGGGTTTTTGATTCCGAGACCAATAATTTAATAAAAGATGTAAATATTAAAATCCTTGAAACGGGAAAAGTGGTAACGACCGATAAACGAGGGATATATGATGTAAAAAATCTCCCTGCGGGGCGTTATCATTTGCTGGTTTCTCATGTTGGTTATGATGTCAGCGATACTGTTGCCGTTGAAGTTTTCGGAATTAAAACCCTTGATATAAAGCTTCGTCCCTCACCATGGGTATTAAATGATGTGGTTATAACGGGTACTCGTTCCCCTCATTTGTTAAAAGATGTGCCGGTGCAGACAGAGGTGGTTACCAAGCGCGATTTTAAACGGGTAGGAGCCACCACGGTCGATGAAGCGTTGACCTCAACCATTGGGGTCAATATCAACGAAGATTTATCCGGTCAGGGAGCCACGATCCGAGGAATTCAAGGCAATCGGGTGCTGGTATTGGTTGACGGCGAACGGGCTGTGGGTCGTGTGCGGGGCACTATCGATTTAAGTCAGTATTCTTTGAATAACGTAAAAAAAATAGAAATCGTCAAAGGAACCGGTTCTACTTTATATGGCTCTGATGCTATGGGGGGAGTGATTAATATTATCACCGAGAAACCGGCCATGCATGTTAGCAAGGGGAATATATATTTTGATTACGGCAGTTATAGAAGTCTGAACCCATCGCTTGATTTGGAATATGGAAACAAACGGACCGGCATCAATCTTGGCGGAAAATTCTATTCCACCAATGGGTTTGACCTTGATAAAAGCACTCCCCATACCAACGGGCTGGAAAAAACCGACCGCTGGAATTTTAATGGTAAAATCCGTCATAAGCTTTCTGATAAGTGGGAAGTGACCACCTCCGGTCGTTATATGGATGAAAATAAGAACTGGATTGAGTCGGAAATCGTCGAAAAAAATGTTTTGGAAGACACCACCTATGTCTATAATGACGAAGAGATTAACAAGCGCTATGAGGGCTCGACAAGTTTGCAGTATCTTTCCGGTGATAAATACTCGATGAAGATGAATGTATATGGTACTTACTACGATCATACCTGGAATAAATACAGTAAATCTTTTTGGATTGACACTTCCAAGACCAAGGATGAGTTTTTTGAAGCGTCTTATGATGCCAATTACGTTATCGGTCCCAAACATGTTGCCACTTACGGGATTAATTATAATTATCAAAATTTAAAGTCAACCGAGCTTATCGACGAATCGAAAGCGGACAAATCGGAAGCCGGTTATTTACAGTATGAATATTCACCTCTGAAACAATTAAATTTTGTGATGGGGATGCGTTATGAGCACCACAGTTCTTTTGGCGGTCATTTTAATCCCTCTTTTAATGTGATGTATCAGCCCTCGGAGCAGTTTAAGCTGCGTGGTTTTGTCGGTAAAGGATTCAGGGCGCCATCGATTAAAGAACAATATTTTATCTTCGATCATACGGCGGCGGGGTATATCGTTTACGGCGGCTCGGCCATTCAGTATGCCAATATTAATTTTTCAGGCTTGGATTTTAAAAAACTAAAACAGGAGAAATCCGTCAACGGTTCGGTCTCAATGGAGTTTTCTTATGGAACCATAGGGCTTCATCGTTTAACTTTGTTTTATAATCATCTTGATGATTTGATTGATTTTACTCTCATCGGCTTTCCCGATCCTTACTGGCGCGGGGTCTATGTTTATCAGAATATTGAGTCCGCGGTCACCAAAGGTATCGAGTGGGAATCCCGTATCCGTTTTTCGCATGCTATGGATTTATCTGTTTCCTATGATTATCTTTACAGTTGCAATCTGGAAACCCACGAGAGATTAATCAATCGTCCCGACCACACCTTGAAATTTTTCTTAACCGGTTATCTTGACCGCTGGGGAGTGGGCGGAACTTTTTGGGGGGATTATCAATCCGATAAACTCTGGGTGCCGCGCTCCAATACTGGAGGAAACGAAGGCGCCCCGGAGTATGCGCCCCATCGCACGCGCTTTAATTTGAATTTGTTCAAGCGTTTCGAGAACGGGCTGGAAACTTTTGTAAGATTGGAAAATCTTCTCAATGAAACCAATATTACCTATGGTTATTGGCCCGGCTTTGAAGTTTATGCTGGCATTAAATATGGGTTTACTTATAAAAAATAATTAAGGAGTTCTTAATGAAACAATTTTTAATCGTTTTTTCCGTTTTGGTGTTACTTTTGGGCTTGATCGGTTGCGGAAGCGACAACAACCCGGTAACCCCTCCGAGTAACAATCAGAATAACACTGCTACCACGACTTGGAATGAGAGCGGTGGTTACTGGAGTACAACCGTGGATGCTTCCAGCTACGATAATTTCATGTATTTTTCTTTCACGACCAAAGATACCGTTTCCAGTGGTGTTCCCAAGCCGGCGGCTGATGTTTGGGATATTGCTTTCCGCCGGGAAGTTATCAAATTAAACGGCGGTACCTCTACTGCCAATGGCGGTGATGTGGTCGGAGTTGATTTGGGGGTGGTTCCTTTTGACAGTGTAACTATCGATGACACCATAGGGGTTCAATGGGTTGAGGACTATATTGATTACTTTATTGACAACTGGTATAACTACAATACTGTGACGCATCAATTATCAGCTAATCAATATGTCTATTCGATGTTGGATGCCACCGGCGAGCATTATGTAAAGTTTCGGGTGGATTCTATGGTCGGCGCCGGTATCCCGCCGGATATGGGAACGGTTTATCTCACTTATTATTATCAAGACACGGCTAATTCTCTCAATTTACCCGGTCCGGTGGTGCAGGATACGGTACATATTGGTGCCGATACCGGCTATTTTGATTTTTCCTCCGGAGCGCAGGTAACTCCTACCAATCCGGCTAATTCTCTTGATTGGGATATCGCTTTTTATTCTTATGATATTATGCAAAACAGCGGACCCAACGGAATCGGTGGTTGTGCCGCTTTTCTTGCTTACGGAGAACTAAGTGACCCTACGGCTATCGATTCTTTTACCGTTCAGCCGGCAGGAGCACCTTTGTTCCCGGATATCCCCGGTTCCGCCTTAACGGATTGGTATGATTATAATGGCGACACCCACCAATTAACCTCGAAGTCACATATTTATTTAATCAAAACCGGTGGTCATATTTATAAACTGCGACTGGAAAGCTATTACGCCAATATCGGTGGTTTACCTGCCAGCGCTCATTATACTTTTATTTGGAAGGAACTTTAATTTTTTTTCATACCCTTTCATTTCTTGTCAGCCCCCATTTGCGTGCGATTGCTTGGGGGCTGTTCCCTTTTTTTGATTATTTTATATGCTTAAAATATGGAGGATTGGTGCATCTCACTAATTTTTATTGTTCAAGTTTTGCACATTATCACAAAATGGAAAATTTTTTGCTATTTTTAAAACTTTTAATAAAACCTTATATTATTATGGGATATGATGTTAAAACGTATTATTGCGATGGCAGCGATTTTGCGTTTTGTAATAGCAGAAAATTGGTGATATTACCGCCAATTTTGTTAGACCATACCCCGCTGTTATGGCGGGGTAATTTTTTATTGTTTTTAAATTTCACTTAAAAGTTGACGCTTCGACTTTAGAGATTTAGATTTCCATGTTATATGACAAAATTTATTAGAAAATTAGGCTTTATTGCGGTTGTTGTTTTATTGGCGTTGGTCGCTTATTATCTTTATGATAATTTGCGCGAGCGCACCTATACGGAAAAAATAGCCGAGATAATTCATGATGAAGGCACCCGCGTCTTTTCCCCCCAGCTCAAAAAATACCTCACCGATATAAATCCTAAAGTGAGAGAACGGGCGGCTCTTGCCGTGGGAAGAATCGGCGCTAAGGGGAGCGGTAAACTGCTTTTTGATTTGGTTAACTCCGACAGCAGTCTCAACGTTGCCGCCACGGCCGCTTTTGCTCTGGGTTTGACTCATGAGAAAAAATATGCTCTCCCCCTTTTGGATGTTGCCCTTGATTATTCATTAAAGGAAAATCCAAAGTTAAAAGACCTAACAAAGGTAGAGTCGAAGATAAAGTTAAATTCAAAGATGTCGGTTATGGCGGTAAAAGGAGCGAGCTTATTGTTAGATAGTAGTATGGTTGACGCCATTGATATGTTGGATGGTTTTCTTAATCATATTTCTCCCGAAGTTCGTCAGGCTACTTGTCTGGCTTATGCTCGTGGCGAAGCAAAAAACAAGGGCAAAGTTTTGATGAATTTTATTGCCAGAGAAAAAGACAAGGACGTCAAAATAAGCGCTTTGTATGCTTTGGTACATCTGTCGGTGAAAGAAGCCCAAAATATTTATTATGATTATTTTTCCGAAACCGATCCTTTTGTTAGAATATTATCGGTGCAGGGATTGGGTCTTTTGGATACCCCCGAGCAGGTGCATGAACTTACTATTGCTTTAAATGATAATAATGACAAAGTCGTTTTACAGGCGGTTAAAGA
>JAADHM010000094.1:0-796 GCA_013151855.1 FCB group bacterium
AAGGTCACTCGCTGGAGGTGGATATCCACTCTAACGGGTATGACAATCGGAAAACGGTATTTTTAAAAGGGCGGGAAATTACCGTCGATATCGAAGATTACAATTTGGCACAGTTGCGAAAAACCGCCGGGTTGTCTTCCGATAAAATGATGGATAGAATGATAAAAGCCCCCATGCCCGGTTTGATTCTTGATGTCAAAGTAACTGCCGGGGATACGGTGGAAAAAGGTCAACCGCTTTTGATTATCGAGGCGATGAAAATGGAAAATATCATCAAAGCATCGGGCAAGGCGGTGGTTAAAGAAGTGTTGGTCAAAAATGGAGCTTCGGTGGATAAAGGCAGTAAACTGCTGGAGTTGGAATAGATGACAGAAGAAAGGAAAATGACTACTTCCGGTATCGAGATTCCCGTCATTGTAAAACGTGACGATATAAAAATGACGCCGGAGAATGATTCTTTAGCCGGTGAGTATCCTTTTACGCGCGGCGTTTATCCCAATATGTATCGAGGGCGGTTGTGGACGATGCGCCAGTATGCCGGTTTCGGTACGGCTGTGGAAACCAACGAACGTTTTAAGTATCTTTTACAACAGGGACAGACCGGTCTCTCCGTCGCTTTTGATTTAGCCACTCAGATTGGTTATGATTCCGACCATTCCATGGCCAAGGGAGAGGTGGGGCGCACGGGAGTGGCGATTGATTCTTTGGAAGATATGGAAGTTTTGTTTGACGGGATTCCTTTGGATAAAGTGTCCACCTCGATGACTATCAATTCCACGGCGGTAATTCTATTGGC
>JAADHM010000094.1:801-16544 GCA_013151855.1 FCB group bacterium
ATCGCTGTCGGCAAGAAACAAGGGGTGCCGCAGGAACAACTTAAAGGAACTATCCAAAACGACATTCTGAAAGAGTTTATCGCTCGCGGCACTTATATTTTCCCCCCTCAACCGTCGATGCGTATTATTACCGATATTTTCGCCTATGCTCAAAAACATTTACCCTCTTTCAACACCATCTCCATTTCCGGTTACCATATTCGAGAAGCCGGCGCTACTGCCGCTCAGGAGGTCGCTTTTACCCTCTCTAACGGGATTGCTTATGTACAGGCGGCTCTTAAAGCTGGACTGGACATTGACGAGTTTGCTCCCCGATTGTCTTTTTTCTTTGCCGCTCATAACAATCTTTTTGAAGAAGTGGCTAAGTTTCGGGTGGCGCGTAAAATTTGGGCAAAGATTATGAAAGAACGTTTTCACACTATTAATAAAAAGTCAATGCTGATGCGTGATGCGCTTTCATACCCAGACGGGCGGTTCCACTCTCACTGCCCAACAACCGGAAAACAATATTGTCCGCACCACCGTTCAGGCGCTGGCGGCGGTTTTAGGAGGCACCCAATCGTTGCATACTAATTCTTACGATGAAGCTTTGGGGTTGCCTACGGAGAAATCAGCGGAAATAGCTTTGCGCACCCAGCAGATTCTTGCCTTTGAATCCGGTGTGGCTGATACCGTCGACCCTTTGGCCGGTTCGTATTATATGGAATATTTGATGGAGAAGTTGGAGAAAAAAGTTGGGAGTATTATGGAAGAGATTGAAAAGATGGGTGGCTCTGTTAATGGTATCAATTCCGGTTATTTTAAAGATGAAATTGCTCATTCCGCTTATGATTATCAGAAGAAAATAGAGCATAAGCAGCTTACGGTGATAGGAGTTAATCGTTTTCAATCGAAGGATGATGGTGTCCCTGAAATTTTAAAAGTTGACCGGCAACTGGAAACCCAACAGGTGCAAAAGTTGAAAAAATTGAAACAGAACCGTGATAACGATAAAGTTGATAAATATCTAAAAGCTTTAAGAGAAACCGCTCGTACCGATACCAATATCGTAGAGTCGGTTTTGGAAGCCGTTGAAAATTACGCTACCGTAGGAGAAATATCAAATGTTTTCAGAGAAGTATGGGGTGAATACCATGAAAGCAATCTTTAGAAGTTTTTTATTTTTAATTATTTTAGGCTATCTTTTTGTCATTGGTTGTTCCAACCAATCAAATAAAGCTAAAACCGCTTCCGATGCCACCGGCAATCAGAAAATTATGACTCTTAAAGACACTATTGAAGATGTTCTCAATGAAGCCATGACTCGCCTTCGTTACGGTGATAAATCCGGTTTGTATGAAAATGAATTTTCCTATTTGAAAGATACCACCACTTTCGATGATTACTTGAAAACGGGTCAAATGCAATATGCCAGCAATGATAGTCTTTCCCATATTGATGTTAACGATGTCGAATTATTCAACCACGATTCCGCCCGAGTTAAAGTTACCGTTAATTTCGAAGGGCCCTCGGGGAAGAAACATTCTTTGGATGATAAAATTACCGTTTATTATCATAAGGGTCGCTGGATTAAACCGACCATATCGGTTATTAAACATGAATTGGAATATGAAAATATGATTCATCAGGCGGAATCCGCCGCCGCCGCGGAAGCACAGAGTAAGTAGGTTTTATATGACTGATTCTATGATTTCCCATATCGGTATTGCGGTTGCCGATTTGGAAAAAGCTATCGATAAATACCGATTAATCCTTGGTGATATAGATGTTGAAAAATACGATGTTTCCGACCAAAAGGTAAAAGTGGCTCTTATCAGTAAGTCTTACGGTCAACAGGATTACGAGGGTGGTGTTATCGAGTTGCTGACACCAACATCACCGGAAAGTAAAGTAGCTAAGTATCTTGAGAAAAAGGGGGAGGGATTGCATCATATATGTCTTTATGTCGAAAATATCGAACAGAAATTATCGGAACTGAAGAAAGCGGGAGTGAGATTAATCGATGAAACTCCTCGACGAGGCGCCGAAGGCAATTTGATTGCTTTTATCCATCCTATTTCGATGGATGGTGTTTTGATAGAGCTTGAGGAGAAAGTTACATAACCGAAGAGGTGTTTCTTTCTTTTCCGCAGCGACGGCAAGTTTGATAGCGGCTGTAATTAAGTCGTCCGCATTCGCAACGCCAAAAATTATTTTCATCGGAAAAATTAATCCTCTTTGTCAACTTTCGTTTTTTAAAAAAATAATAAATCAAAATAACCAACAGGATTAAAAGGACAACCAAAGGCCAATTTATTGAAGATGGGGACGGATACACATTATCTTCCGCTTTACCGTAATAGCTAAATCCGCTTTGCATAAATCTTAAGTCTTCATGTATACCCGCAGATTCGTTTTGGGGTGCTCTCGCCCAGAGAGTAAATAAAATTTGATAGCCATCGGGATGACGATAAAGCACCTCTTTGAGGCGATTATAGATTTTTTTATTTGTTAATGTATCAAGTGATAAAAATTCAAGAACAAACCAAACCCGCTTTTGCTCAGAATAAGCGGTATTGGTCAAAAGCTGACCTTCCGGTAAAGTTTGCACGACATCTTTAATGACATTATCTACTGATTTTTTTAGTTCTTCCGTTTTGGTAATCATACCTTCTTTGGAAATGATCGATTTGAAAATCAATAAATCGGCATTGCGTTTATCGTTTACAATTTGGAAAGGGTAACTATCGCTGTCACCGCTCAACTGCCAGGAACTTGGTAGAGGAAGTTTTATCTCATGGGCAAGGTCGACAAAGCTATTGGCAAAAAGAAAACCAAAAGGTTGGCAGGTGAGATAAACAATTATAATAACATATTTAATTTTCATATTAAAAATATCGACGGTTATCATTAAAAAAATAGAAGAGAAAGAATTATACTTTCAAGATTTTTTAAATTGTTTCAAGCAAGTGGTGATGAGTTTTAAACGTTCTTTTAGAAATTCTGCTTTGGTTACAGTAGGTTGATAGGTGAAAATCCGTCCTTCTTTTTCTTTTTTCAAAAGCTCTTCTTCCGCCAGTCTGTTTAACAAGGTCATTATGGTTGTATAGGCGAGGTTTTTATCATTATCCAAATAAAACAGGGCTTTTTTTACCGTAAGTGTCTTTTTCTCCCAAGCAAGTTCCATCAATTTAGCTTGTAAAGGACCTAAAAAAACAGCGGTTCCTTCGGCGGAAGGGTCAAAATAAAACTTCTTTGACATTATTTAAAATTTTATGCGACGGTTTTTGAAGATGAAAGAAATTCCAAAGGCAATAAGAGCGATAGGAAGGATATAATCACCCACCTCACCGTGAATAATTCCCATTCTATCCAAAAGCATCAATATCCCAATTAATAACAGGATAACACCAACAAACAAAATAAACTCCCTTAGTTTATATTTTTACCCAAAATGATAATATTTCTGTAAAAATCAAGTTTAAAAATGATTCGGTTTCATAAAATATTATCACACCAAAAGAAAACTAAGGATTAAGTCTAATATCTAATCAATTCCAGCTATATTGGTAGGTTGGAGTGGTGGTTAAACGCAATCCCACCGTATCCGGTCCTTCGGTGACATACTGCATCTGATAAATAATGAATCTGGTTCCACCGTTTAACCATCCTCCGGTAATGGGAGCGCTGGGATGGTACATAATCCAATTTCCCGTGGTTCTAAATGACCAGGTTTTAGCCGGGGTGTTTTGAGGGGTCACCGGATCTTGAACGCCGTTATAGTTTGGCGGAATATTGGACAAATCATCAAAGGGATTATGAATAGTTAGTGATTGCCCGTCAAGATATTGTCGAGCTGTTTTTATGGACATGGCTGACTCGAGAGAACCAATCATCGATTCCACCGCCGCTTTTTCGGCTTCTTTACGTAATTCGATATATTTGGGAATAGCGACAGCGGCTAAAATACCGATTATAACTATAACCACAATCAACTCTACTAAAGTAAAACCGGTGTTATTGTTTTTTTTAAATGACATAATTCCTCCAAAATTTTTAAATAAAATAGATTTCAAGACTTTATTTATTATCGGTAAATGGACAGAATTGTTTAAAGAATTGCCGAAAAGTTATTTTATTGCCTTTAGCCTTTCAACTATAAGGGTGGCAACGGCTTGTAGCATCTCCCCGTCTTCAGGGTTAAAAAAAGATGGTTGATTGGAATCAATGTCAATTTCACCGAGACATAAATCTCCATCCATAAGGGGTACCACTAATTCCGAACGGGTGTTAATCGAACAAGCTAAAAAGCGCGGGTCGGCGTTAACGTCATCGACAATGATAGTTCTCTTTTGCGAAGCGGCTGCTCCGCAGATACCTTTGTTGAGTTCAATTTTTTTGTGCGGTGTTTCGGGGCCGATATAAGGACCAACTTCAAGGATACCATCGCGTAGCATATAAAAGCCCGTCCAATTATAACCTGCGGAAAATTGGTCAATGAGATTTACGGCGGTTGTTAGAATCTCTTCTTCGGTATTTTTATCTTCAATAGCATATTTGATGTCATCGATTAATTTTTGACGTCGTTTATCCATCATAGCTTATCTCTGATAGCTTGTAAGTTTTCAAAAGGCACCTCGGGCGGAATACAACATCCGGGACCGATGATTAATTTTGCTGCATCGTAATTATTTTTTATATCATCAATTTTTTGTTTGATTTCGTCGGTGCTGCTATGCAATAGCCAGCCCTGATGGTCAACTCCGCCCACTACGGGTTTGTTTTTAATTAGGTCGAAACCTTTATCCAAGGGCAAATTGGTGGGGTCATCACTTTCCCAGTTATACATTTTACACGGGTAATCAAGGGCAAATAATTCTTGGAGAAAATTGTTTGAAGAGCAAATATGAAGCAAATTAATAGCGTCCTCTCCGGCAGCTTTGATTACTCTTAAATCATAGGGGACACCGCATTGTTGATATTCTTCCCAACTGACAAGGTCGCTTGAAGCCCATTGCGTGGTGGCAAAGAAAAGACCGTCGGCGCCGGCATTGCGCAGTTCTTCGGCAAATTTCTCAAATGTTTGGGTAATGGCCTCCAGTGCCCAATGGATTGTTTCCGGATAATTATGGATATGTTCGGCCAAGAGACGGTTGTCTTTTACCATCCTTCCGGCAATGGCTAAGGGAGTGAAAACAGTCATAAGCAAAGGTAAATTTTTGTCTGTTTTTTTGCGGATAAGAGAAACGACTTTGAGGTGTTCGTCTAACGACGGGGTTGTCAGTTTAAGGGGTTCGATTTTTTTCCAATCCTCAAGAGACTTCACGGGGAAGTTAGTTTTCTTGTGTTTTTTAAATTCATTGAAAGACCATTCTTGCTTGAATCCCCAACCTTCGATATGGTAATCCGCGCGGGGATTAATTTTCATGAAATCCCAGTCGAATCTCTTTTGAAAATCAAGCATGGCCGCAGCGGTTCCTTCGGCGTAGTGTTCCTTGTGAAAAAAATGACGCCAAAAAGATACCGCAAAACGGTCCGGTTTTTCTCCCCGAAATATTAATTCCAAACGTTCCCGATGAGAATATTTGTCCATTTGATAAACTCTTATTTTATAAATTTGAAAAAAGATAAGGAAAGCAACCGGTTAAGACAAGCTTTTAGGTGGCTGTTTTTTTTAGTATTTACCGAATCAAACCGGTAGATTGTTTAATCTATGAGCATTATATGATGCTTATCTTCAGACTTGATTCTCTTTGCCGAAAATACTTATAAAAAGGAAGGTAACCGGTAAATATTTGGGAGTCCCTATGTCAGCTAAAATTCTGGTTATAGACGATGAAGATTCCATGTGTAATTTTATGTCTATCATGTTAACCAAAGAAGGGTATTTGGTCGATACGGTTAACTCGGGTCAGAAAGGTATTTCCTTGTTAAAAGAAAAGAATTACGACTTGGTCATCGCCGACCTCAATATGCCGTCAATGACCGGTATTGATGTTTTGAAGGAAGTCAAAACTTTCAAAAGAGATCAGGACTTAATTGTCATGACCGCTTATGCTTCCGTTGATACCGCTATTGAAGCTATGAAGCAAGGGGCTGTTGATTATATTACCAAGCCGTTTAAGGTAGACGAAATCAAATTGGTTATTGAAAAAAGTATCAATAGAAAGCATCTGATAAAAGAAAATGATGAATTGAAAAAGAGACTTCAAGGAGATAACTCTTTTAGCAAATTTTTAGGTACTTCGGAAACCATCGTCCAACTTAAAAAAATGGCTGAAAGAGTGGCATCCTCGGACTCGACCGTTCTGGTGAGAGGGGAATCGGGAACCGGTAAAGATTTGATCGCACGAGCTATTCATCATCATTCTCCGCGATGCGGAGGACCGTTTGTTGGCATCAATTGCGCCGCTGTTCCCGAGAACCTCCTTGAGTCGGAGTTGTTTGGGTATAAAAAAGGTGCTTTCACCGGTGCTATAAAAGATAAAGATGGTCTTTTTAAAGTCGCCAGCGGGGGAACTTTTTTCCTCGATGAAATCGGTAATACCTCTTTGGCCATTCAGGTAAAGTTATTACGAGTGCTGGAAGAGAAAAAAATAACCCCCATCGGTGATACCAAAGAGATTGATGTTGATGTTCGTCTTATTGCCGCCACCAATGCTGATTTGGAGGAAGAAGTGAAAAGAAATCGCTTTAGAGCGGATCTTTTCTATCGTTTGAATGTAATTCCTATTTATATTCCTCCTTTGAGGGAACATAAGGACGATATCAATTTGCTGGTGAGAAAATTCATAGATAAGTTTTGTCAAAAAATTAATATTCCTCCTAAAAATATTACCGATGAAGCTTTGACTGTTTTAAAAAATTATAACTGGCCGGGTAATGTTCGTGAATTGGAGAATACTATTGAAAGAGCGGTATTGCTCGGTAAATCCGATACTTTGGAGGTTTTCGATTTTCCTGAAAAAATAAATAAGCAAGAAAAAGTTCTTGTGGATGAAACAGAGCCCGCCAATCCCACTTTGGAATCGATTGAAAAAGCATACATTCATTACGTGATGAGTCAAACCGGCGGTAAAAAAACCGCTGCGGCTAAAATTCTGGGAATTGACCCTTCTACTTTGTATCGAAAATTGGAAAGATATAAATTGAATACTGATTCAAAAATTAAACAGCTTGATTAATTTTCACCATAAGAATTAGTTTATTTTTTGAACAGGTTTTGGGAATATGAGTTGCCCTGTTTTATGTCCGGAAGAAGGTAATTTTAAAAGTGAGGATAGATATGAAATATAAAGTTGATGATTATAAGGGCTTTACCCTCATCGAATTGATGATTGTAGTTGTGATTATCGGTATTTTAGCGGCTATGGCCATACCTCGTTTTATGGAGGCTACCACCAAAACAAAGCAATCGGAAGCTAAGTTGATATTAAAGCAAATTTATGTCAATGAACGTGCCTATCGTCAGCAGTCTTTAATCAACGGTTATTTCATCCCCGGAGCGGCAGCTTCTGCCGCTAACCCCACCGCCTTCAGTAATATATGGATAGAAATCATGCAAACTAGTAAGTATACTTTTACTATTACCGGTAATAATAACTCCTTTATTGCCACCGCAGCGGGTAATATTGATGATGACGCCACTTTGGATACTTGGACTATTGACCAAAATGGTAATTTAACCAACACTATTAACGATGTAACCACTTGATAAAACAATTCTGCCGGGAAGAATTTTGGGTATCCACGTTTGGAATACCCCCACTTTTTCGTCTTCTACGTCCATCGGTCGGGGTGACCCAATGTGGTCACCCTTTTGTCCCTACACCGTTGGTTTTGGAGTATCCACGAGCGAATATCTTTTATTTTTATAACCATTGTCAAAAAGGCAAATCCTTATCCCTTTAGCTAATCAATATGGCATTTTGCGATTGGTTTGGCATATTGCCTTGTAATGGATTGGAGAAAATTGCCTAAAAGTATCGGGTCTCTCCAATATGATAAACTTTCATAGAGAATAAGTTATAAAATCAGTGTTTTCAGGACATAAAAGATGTTCAAAAAAAGGGCGCAACAAAGGCATAAACTTTGCCGATAATAATAATGAAAATGAAATTAAACCAACCTTAAACTAAAACTTTGTAGGAGGTTCAAATGTTTAAAACTTTTCACAACCGTGAGAAAGGTTTCACCCTTATCGAATTGATGATTGTTGTCGTGATCATCGGTATCTTGGCCGCTTTGGCCATTCCTCGGTTTATGCAGGCTACTACCAAAGCCAAACAATCCGAAGCAAAACAGCTTTTGAAGCAAGTATACACTATGCAGCGTACTTATCGTCAAGCCAACAACACTTATGGTGACGCTGGTGTTACCGCCGCCGCCGGTGGTACTTTCCCACAGATTGGCGTAGAGATTATGGCCAGTGCCATGTATTCCTATACTATGGCTGCTGCTCAGAATACCTTTACATGTACCGCTACGGCTAATCTTGATGATGATGCCACCATAGATACTTGGACAATTGACCAAAATGGTAACCTTCAGAATACTATTGATGATGTAACAACTTAATGTTGTTGTTCCGTGACCGGCAGACGTCCTCGTCTGCCGCCCACAAATTATAATTGTCATCATGCTCATAAAAAATTCGCCCCGTTTTTCGGGGCGTTTTTTTTGGCGCAAAAAATTGAAAATTTTTATATTTATAACTTGGTATGTTAAGACTCCTGTAATCTTGATATTTTAATACGTCAGAAAAGTTTATCCCATGTCATTTCTGCGCAAGCAGAAATCTAAAGAAAGATTCCCGTTTTCGGGCTTGTTGATAAAGTCCTATTGACTGGTTGCGGGAGGTCTTGCGAATCTACATCTTTGAGATTCGTGTGATATTATAAGAAGGTCGCCCCGGTCAGTGTATTATAATATACTGACTATGAGAATAATTTAGCTAAGGAGCGACCTGCCGCCATTGTCTCTCATGTTCTTACGTGTTGGGTCACCATCCCGTTTATACGGGCTCAAGACCCAATACAACAGGGAATAAGGTTTTTTCAATACCCTAAGTTCACAAACGAAGTGCAACACTTGTATAAAGTGTTGTTTTGTGGTCGGCAGACGCCCTCGTCTGCCACATTTTCCATTGTAAGCAAGCAGAGGAATAAAGATTCCTGTTTTCACGAGAATGACAAAGAAGTTAAAGTGGTTTTTGTAGACATCTTTTTCTTGACAGAACAATGAATGTTTATTGTTGATTGTATGAATTGTTTTCTTTTATAATTGAGTATGTTAAGAATTTTAGTAATCGGGTTTCTTCTATTGCCTTGGATAAGTTTTGCGAAAGATATTCCTAAAACAACCCCTGAAAAGACCGGTCTGAAGCTGCTTACCGAATACCTGAATTTAAAAACAAGCGATATTGGTTTTCGTTCCGATTATACGGAACCGGATTCCTTTCGTTTGCAAATTGTTTCTTCCTTGATGAAACAGCCTTTGGGAATGATTGATTATATTGAAAATCTAAAAAACAGTCATATCAATGGTCAACCTGAAATTCTTTCGTCATATTTGTTTAAGGATTTAGCACAAGAGAATCAGACTGTTCGCGGTAAAGCCTATCAGGCGGATATTTCCGAAATAAAACGTACCTATAATTTATATTATACGAACAGAGCGTTTAATCAGTTGTTGACCAAAGCGGCGTTGTATTTGGATGTTATTATCCCCAAATCGAAAGAAAAAGCTTTGGCTTTTCTAACGGCACAACAACGTCGGTTTTTATTGAATGAATTCAAAGAGTTGGTAGTACTGAGAAAAGAAGATGAAGATTTATCGGTAACGGCTATCGATTCTTTGGAAAAAGTGGAAGATAGTTATTGCGACAGTTTTGTTACTTTCGGTTATAAAATCGATAAAGATCCCTTATTGGATGCCGGCGTAAAATGCCTGAGAGATTTGCTTTTGGAAATAAACAATATCAGAGAGTTGTTAAAATCAAAATCCATCTCAGCGAAAAAAATTATTGAAGGCACCGGATATTTACCTTCTAATACCGATTTGGAGAGCTATTTGGGCATGCAATCCGGTTGGAAGATAGGAGGTACGGGAAACGATTATTACCACGGCGATTATAAATTCATCTTTGATTTCGGCGGTGATGATGTTTATGACCTTAGTTACGACCCCCAAAATCCTCACGGAGTTATTATCATCGATTTGGGAGGAAATGACACTTATCGCTCGCAGTCGGATTTTACTTTGGGTTCCGGATGTTTATCGGTCGGATTACTTTTGGACTTTGGCGGTAACGACCGCTATGATGCTCATTCTTTCTCCTTGGGTTCAGGGTATTTTGGTATGGGCGTTTTATATGATGCTTCCGGTGATGATATTTATAACGGTGATACTCATGTCGAAGGAGCGGGTACTTTTGGTTTTGGTTTATTAATCGACGAAGGGGGCAGAGATATTTATAATGGCGCCGTCTATGCGCAGGGTTTTGGATTTGTGGAAGGGATGGGGATGATTTACGATGTCAAGGGTTCGGATAGCTATTATGCCGGTGGAAAGTATAAAGATATTCTCCGTTATGAAGATCACTATCTCTCTTTGTCGCAGGGATTCGGTTATGGTTTGCGTCCGTGGATGTCGGGGGGAATTGGTGCTATTATTGATTTGAACGGTAACGATAATTATTATTCCGATATTTTCGGGCAAGGCGCCAGTTATTGGTGGTCTTTGGGGGCTATTTATGATTCCAGCGGAAATGATAATTACCAGTGTTTTCAATATGGTCAGGGAGCGGCTACTCACATGACTTTGGGGATTTTGCTCGATGATTATGGTAATGATGTTTATTTCGGTAAGGGTTTGATGCAGGGTTGTGGTCATGATTATTCCTGCGGTATTATGCTTGACCGTCATGGCAACGATACTTATACCGCCTATGATTTGTCACAGGGAGCCGGTTCTGCCGATGGGGTTGGTCTTCTAATCGATAATGAAGGAGATGACCGCTATTTTGCCAAAAATTTCAAAAATACCCAAGGGTATGGTAATCCGCGGCGTGATTTCGGGTCTATCGGTTTGTTCCTCGATTTGGGCGGTAAAGATCAGTATTTGGGCAACGGGGAAAATAATTATTTCTGGCGTACCAATTCCAAATGGGGCGGAGGGATGGATATCGAACTAAATTCTCTCGACAGCCTTAAGGATAAAAAGTGATACCGAAAATGAAAAATATAAAAAATGTGATATTCATTCTCTCTTGTAGTTTTTTAATTATAGCGGGATGGTCAACGAAGGCTAAGGCTCAAACGGATTTGAAGAAAAAAGTCGACTCTCTGTTCGTTATCGCTTCTTCGGGTGAGGTGAAGTATCGGGCTATGGTGCAACCGGCAATCGATTCCCTCGTGTCATTGAGTGCCGCAACCGTGCCCATATTAATTGATAAATTAGACACAAAATCCGCCCGGGAACGGTTGACCATTATTAAGATATTTAAAAAGATTGGTGTTCCGGCAGTGCCTTATTTGCTTAAAGCACTGAAAAATCCCAGCGGTTTGGTGGTGCAAAGAATCTGCTGGTCGTTGGGAGAAATTGCCGATACTTCCGCCGTTGACGATTTGATAAAGGTCAGCCATCACCAAAGGTGGCAGGTGCGGGAACAAGCCATAAGAGCCTTGGGAAATATCGGCGACCATCGAGCGGATAGTATCATTGTCACCGGCCTTTTGGATTCTATCGGACAGGTGAGAAAAGCCGCTGCCGTAGCGGACGGGAAAGTTGATATTACCAACAGCATCCCTCGTTTAGTTCATCTTTTGGGTGATAATTTTTATGGCGCCCGGATGACAGCGGCCGAAGCGTTGCTTAAAATGGATTCCGCGGCGGTCATTCCTATTCTTGCCGATTCGATGGGTTCCGCCAATCCTTTGGTCGGTAATTTGGGTTGTTATGTTTTAGGGGAGATAGGGGGTGACAGAGCCATTGAAATATTGACGGAACAATATGGCCGTTCCAACCCTTATCGTCGTGCCCACGCCGCTATGGCCATTGTTGAGGCTGACCCCCATGATAACTGTGGTTATCGAGACAGCCTATTTGATAAGGAATCCGATTATCTGACCAAATTAAAAATTGAATCCGCCATTAAAGCGATAAAAAATGAACAATGAAAACTTATCAAATAAATTAAACAATTTTCAAAAATATATAATTACCCGACCACCAACCCCCTCTCCAAAAGATTTTCCTCGCCGGTATGCTCGCTTGGCACAAGCAACTAAGGGAGAAATCATATCCGACGATGCCGGTTCTTACTGTTTGATTAAAACGCTTTATCCTTTTGATTATCGGCATGGCCAATATCGATTGCTGGATATTATATCTTCTCAGGCTTTGTCTCTTTCCGCCTTTACTCCCAAAGAAGAGAATGATACTCTGGACCTTTCATCGCTTTTGTTTGTCGACACCGAAACCACCGGTTTGGGCGGTGCCGGAGTGGTGCCTTTTTTGGTGGGATGCGGATGTTTGGTTAAAGGCGGGTTCGAGATTCGTCAGTATCTTTTGCCGGATTATTCCGATGAAAGTTCTCTTTTAGAAGGCTTTATGGCAGAGCTCAATCAAGACATCTCTTTGGTTACTTATAACGGAGCAGCGTTTGATATCCCTCTGTTGCGGGATAGGGTGATTATCAATCGAGTGGCTAAAAATTTGGATTATCGGTATCATCTCGATTTGTTACATCCGGTGCGCCGTCTCTTTAAACGTCGTTTAAAAGACTGCAGTTTGATAAATATTGAAAAAGAGTTATTTGATTTCAGACGTTTGCATGATATCCCCGGATATTTGGTGCCTTCTGTTTATTTCGAATGGCTCTCCGCAGAAAATTTGGATTTGATGCCTTCCGTATTAGAGCATAACCGAGGGGATATTATCTCTTTGTTTTTTACGATAAATTATGTGGCTAATATTTTTTCACATGGGGATAAGGTTTTAGAATATGTGGATGATTTGCATTCTTTATCAAGGATTTACAATAAAAGAAAAAAACTAAAACAAGTTGAGCAGATATTTGAACATATCAAAAACTTGGATAAGTCTTTATCTGATGATATAATCTTTTTTCATGCTTTGAATTATAAACGGATTAAAGCTTATGATAAAGCTTTACCGATGTGGGAGAAATTATCTTTCCATAATTCCCAAGAAGGCTATCAGGCTAACGTAGAGTTAGCTAAATATTATGAACATCGAGAAAAGAATATTGAGCGCGCCTACCGATATGCTCAAAAAGCTGCCCATTATCCTTTATCCGGTGGCTACCAAAAAGAACAATTGGCTCATCGGCTAAAACGCCTTTCCGGTAAGCTAAAATCGTGATTTTCCTTTATTTCTAAGTAAAGCTCAACATAAACAAATTTATACCGATAATATAAGAAAATGAATGCAGATATATATAAAAAGCTATTAGAAGAGCATAAGGAATTATCGTCGTTACCGCAAACTCTGGCGGAAGTATTGAGGGTTACCAAGGACGATGTTTCTTCGGCTAAAGATTTGAGCTCGGTAATAAGTAAAGACCCGGCTTTGACAGCCAAATTATTACGAATTGTTAACTCGCCATATTATGGAGCCGGACGCGAAATTACGACTTTAACTCAAGCGGTGGTGACTCTGGGGACTCGTGCCGTGACGGCTTTGGCTCTTTCCACCTCTGTCTATGATATTACCGGTAAATGGGTGACGACTGTTGATAGAGTTCGTTTTTGGCGTCATTCTCTCGAAGCGGCTATCGCTTGTCGAACTATTGCCGAAGCGATAAGGTATCCCCGTATCGAGGAAGCATTTGTAGCCGGCTTATTACATGATTTGGGTGTTCTGGTTTTGGAAAATTCCTTTCCGGAAAAATACAAAAGTATCTGGAAGCATTTCGAAGCCGGAGAGTCGCTGACTGAGCTTGAGGAAAATACTTGGGGCACCAATCATGCTCGGGTGGGGCAATTTCTTTTGGAACAATGGAATATTCCTTTAATTATTTGTGAGTCGGTGGGACAACATCATCATCATTTTCCTCCGGATACCTTCGATGCCGATTTTCGTCTTCCTCAGATTGTTGCTTTGGGTAATATCATATCCAAGTTTACGATTGTTAAGGCCAAACCTATTTTGGATACGGAACTGAGCACCAAGGAAATGGTCAGAAAGAATCTTAAGTTGCCTCCCGAAAGGCTCAGTGCTATCGAAGAAAACTTGTTTAAACAGACCGTGGAAGAAGCGCGGTTTCTTGAAATTGATATCGGTTCCATCGATGAGATATTGCTCGAAGCCAACCGTATGCTTTATCATCATTATCTTACGGTGGAGAATCTCCTTCGTGAAAACAGCAAGATGCAAAGAGAAATCGCTCGCACGAAAATGGAAAAAGCGGCACTGGAAACTTTGAGGACTATTACGGCGACATTCAATCATTATATCAACAATGCGGTGGCAACTATTTTGGGACGGGCTCAGTTGATTGAATACGGAGTTGATAGAGGGGATATTGTCGATAAACGAAATAAAGTTGTTCCCGCGGTAAAAATTATTATCAACGGTGTTGATACTATTCAGTTGGTTCTGGATGAATTAAAAAACCTTCATGAGTTCACCACTACCGTCTATCATGACGATACTTACATCATTGATATCGAAAAGAAGATAAAAGAGCGTTTGGAAAAGTTGAATAAACAAAACGAACTACAGTCAGTCAATTAAATCTTTCTCTACTCTTTACTTCATTATAATTTCCGTTCTTATAAAACAAATGATGCGGTTGATTATTTATTTTGACTGATAATTATGGTGGCGTAATTCCCTGTCACTGCCAAGGGTGTTTTCCCCGATCCGATTTTCAATTTGATCGAGCTCGTTAAGTTTTGTTTTTTGATAGGGATGGCAAAATCGGTTTGAATGGTACCGCCGGTATTCGTAACCGTAAGCATAGTATTCACCGCGGAAGATAATTTTAAATCTATGGTGCTAAAATTAGCATCAATCGATGACGGACCTTGCAGCGGTTCATCGAGAATTAAAGAGATACTGCCGTTTTGATTGGTGAGGTGAAAAGAACCGTTGATATATTTTCCGGAGATGGAGCCGAATTTGTTTGTGGCTGATAAAGATCCGTTAATATTTATGGCACTGATAATGGCATTGGTATTTTCCAGTTTTACCGCCCCCGCTATATTATATATGAAAAGAGGCTGGAAAGAGTTTTTTATCGCCATACTTCCGGAATGATTTTTTATATCGACCACTCCGTTGGTGTTATTTATATTTAACGTTCCTTGATGATTTTTTACCGAAATTTGTCCGCTGTTTTTAATATTTAATTCCCCCGCACAGGAATTTATTTTGACCGGTGCAAATGAATTTTCGATGTTGATATCCCCTCGAGAGTCGGTAATGATAATGGGACCGTAGGAGCTTTTAACGATAATGAAACCGGAAGTATTTTTAATGGCAGTGCTACCCATTTTATTTTGAATGGCAATATCGCCTTTGCTATCGTTAATATTTATGTCACAATAATTCGCTTTTATTTTAATGCTTTTGTTACAGTTGGAAATGTCGATTTTACCAAAGGAGTTATTACCTTCTATTTCCCTATCTTGAGGCACTTTTATATCCATGAAACTGGAAATGATTTTTCTTTTGGGGTCATTTATGGGTGGAATACCCGATTTTAAAGAGACGATTTTATCATTTGAAGTCAATTC
>JAADHM010000040.1 GCA_013151855.1 FCB group bacterium
AAGAGATGGAAATTACCGCCTTTAAGCATTTTTAAAATCAGCTATTTTTCTCTTTTCTTATTGACAAAAGTCTTGTTTTTGTTAATTTTTCATAAATTTGATGTTTGAGAGTCCCTTAATAATAATGGATTTGCCAGACTACGTCAGAATTAACAAATCTTGTTTCGACCTGATGTTTTTTGTTTAATGACAGTTGGTGCTTTTATGAATACTTTAATTATAAATAGAAGTGTTTTGATGCTCAATCAAAATTACGAGCCGCTGACTATTTGCTCCGCTCGAAGAGCGGTAGTGCTTCTTTTTCAAGGGAAAGCGGAAATGATAGAGACTGCCAACGGCTTAAAAATACATACCGTAACCAAAAGCTATTCCTTGCCATCGGTGGTCAGATTATGGCAGTATAAAAAAGTTCCTTTCAAAAGAATAATGCTTACTCGTAAAAATATTTTAAGCCGTGATGGCAACCGTTGCCAGTATTGCGGCACTACCAAAGGTCCCATGACGGTTGATCATGTTATTCCCAAAACTTTAGGGGGCAAAGACCGCTGGGATAATCTGGTCTGTTCCTGCGCCAAATGTAATAATAAAAAAGGTAATCATACACCGGAACAGGCGGGTATGAGATTATTGAAAAAGCCAACCCGTCCTACTTATATAACTTTCATTCAGCGCAATCATAGCGTTGATGATCGATGGAGACCGTATCTTTTCCTTGATTCTACCATTGGCGGTGCTACGACATAAGATTAAGTTACTCCTTAGTAAAATTCTTTTTTACGAACTATTAAAGACAACAAGGTAACTCCGTTAAATGATAAAAAGTGCAAAGTTTTAATTGATTATTTTTCAAACTAAGCGTAAAATTTGAGATGATTTGTTAACCGGTTTTAAAGAGAAAAGGTAACGAACGTATTTTGCCTGAGAAGACAACGAAAAAGAAAGAAACTATTTTATCCGGAATGCAGCCCAGCGGTTCCCTTCATATTGGCAATCTTGAAGGCGCTTTGAAAAACTGGGTCAACTTACAAAATGATTACTGGATGTATCTTTGTATTGTTGATTGGCATTCTTTGACCGGAGAATATGAAGATACCAGCGGCTTAAAAGAGAATATTTTTCAGATGGCGGTTGATTTTCTTGCCGCCGGTCTCGATCCGGAAAAGTGCGCTATTTTTATTCAATCGGAAGTAAAAGAACATGCCGAGCTACATCTGATTTTTTCCATGCTTATCACCGTGCCTACCTTGATGCGCCTGCCCACTTATCAGGAGAAAAAAGACACCCTCGATTCTTATGGTTTTTTGGGCTATCCGGTATTGCAGGCGGCGGATATTTGCCTTTATAATGCTCATAAAGTTCCCGTGGGCAAGGATCAAGAAAAACATATTTGGTTGGCTAACGATTTGGCTAAGAGGTTCAATCGTATTTACAAAAAAACTTTCGTGGAACCCGAGGCGTTGTTTACCCAAATTCCCCTTATTCTCGGAGCTGACAATCGAAAAATGTCCAAATCATACAATAATCATATTCCTCTCAGTTTTACTGAAAAACAGACGGAAAAACGGCTCAAATCTTTTTATACCGACCCGGAAAAAATTCATCAGGGAGATCCCGGTCATCCCGATGGCTGTCCTATTTATTTGTTGCATCAAATCTATACGCCCGATGCTAAAGAGGAAATCGCTCCCCCTTGTCGCAGCGGTGCTTTGGGCTGTGTCGATTGTAAACTGAAATTAAGTGCCAACCTTAATAATGCTCTGAGACCTATTCGTGATAAACGAATGGAATTACTCAAGCGACCCGATTACGTTTGGGATGTTTTATTAACCGGCGCTCAACGGGCACGCCAACGAGCACAGACGGTGATGGAAAAAGTACGTAGTGCTATGAAAACCAATTATCGAGGAAAATAATAATAATGGAAACATCGGTGTCTTCACAATCCGCCTTCGGACAGATTCGCAGTGGCGAACAGGAAAATTATCGCATCAATTTGGATGTTTTCCACGGACCTCTTGATTTGCTGTTGTATTTGATTAGAAAAGAAGAAGTGGATATTTATGATATCCCCATTGCCAAAATAACTCGCCAATATCTCAAATATATTGAAATGATGACCACTTTAAATCTTGAGGTCGCCGGCGAGTTTATTCTCATGGCGGCAACTTTGATTCGTATTAAAACCAGGCTGTTATTGCCCAGAAACGAGGAAGACCAAGATGATGCCGATCCTCGCGAAGAACTCATTATGGCTTTAATCGAATACAAAAAATATAAAGAAGCCGGAGATATTTTGAAAGATAAAGCGCTTTATGAAGAACAACATTACATTCCTTCCCATCCGGTGGAGAAAATTGAAGGGAAAATTGACTTACAACCGGTGACGACCATTTTTGATTTGTTGAGCGCTTTTAGAGATATAATGAATTCGAATCACGATCATACATATCATGAAGTAGATAGTGAAAAGGTAACTGTTGAAGACCGTATCCAGTACATCCAATTATATTTAGCCAACAAAGAGTTTGCCACTTTTCAGGAATTGTTTTCCGATATTCCCCTAAAAGTTGTTGCCGTGGTCACTTTTCTTGCTATGTTGGAGCTGGCATTTGCTCAAAATATTGTTATTCATCAATCAAAACCGTTTTCGGAATTGCGTATATATCGTGGAGAAAAGTTTTACTTAGAGAAACAAGATATTGACACCAAAACTGTTGTGTCTGTAAAATAATAAAGTGGAATTATATTTATGGAAAATGGGTTTAAATATTCGGTCGTGGAAGCTTTGATATTGGCTTCTCCGGAACCTCTTTCAATTCAGAAAATCGCCGGTATGCTTGATGGATTTACGCCTTCCAAAGTGACCGCGGCAGTGGCTGAACTTAATAATCGTTATATGCAAGCGGGCAGTTCTTTTCGTATCAGGGAAATTGCCGGCGGGTTTCAATTCTATATTCTTCCGGAGTTTACCGGTTATGTCAAAGAAATGTTCTCCCGTCGTCGCAAAGTCCGCCTCACGCGAGCCGCTTTGGAAACTTTGGCTATCGTGGCTTATCGGCAACCGGTCACCAAAAGCGAGATAGAACATATTCGAGGAGTAGCCTCCGATGGTGTCATTCATAATTTGATTGAAAAGAATATGTTGACTATCAAGGGACGAGCTAAAACGGTGGGAAAACCTCTTCAATATGGAACCACTGACGAATTTTTGAAATTTTTCGGTCTGAATTCTTTGGAAGATTTACCCAAAATGTCCGAAATCGAAGAATTGGTGGCATCCCATGACGATAATTCTCAACCGGAACTTCCTTTGGAACATAAGAAGGCCAGCGAAGATGAACCGGTTAAACTTAATATTGCTGATGGTTCCTTTGACCCCGACCGCCAGATAGAAGTTGATGATGTTACCGGTGAAGTTGTCGTTACCGAAACCACCGCTGATAACATTTCTGAAACTGCTGAGAAAAAAGAAAAACAAACTATCGCATCGGAAGATAACAATGAGCAGCAGCCTGAAATAATAGTTGATATGGATGCTACTTGATCCTTTAGCTAAACATCATATATATAGTAAGTTACTAATTTGTTAGTGCTTTAACCGGATTTAGTTTGATACGAATCAATAAATATTTATCTCTTTGCGGTGTTACTTCACGGCGGGGAGCGGAATCAATAATAGCTCAGCGGCGGGTAACGGTCAACGATGTGACGGTCGAAAAGCTCGGCGTCATTATTGATGAAAAAAAAGATGTCGTTAAAGTTGACGGTGTGGTCGTTAAACCCGTAGAGCATAAAGTATATGTCGTGCTCAATAAACCCCCGATGGTGATGACCACTTTACACGACCCTTTTAAAAGAAGAACCATCTTAAATTATCTCAAAGATCTTCCCGTCAGAGTATACCCTGTCGGTCGCCTTGATTATGACACCGAAGGGGTATTGCTTCTTACCAACGACGGTGACCTTGCTTATAGATTGGCGCATCCGAAATATCAGGTAAAAAAGATTTATGAAGCCAAAGTAATGGGTCATTTTACCAAAGAGGATGGCGAGAAAATTGAAAAAGGGATAAAGCTTAAAGATGGCGCTATCGGTAAGGGAAAAGTTGATGTTTTGGGTTACGGTCGGGTGGTTACCAGAGTCCGCATTATTTTGACAGAAGGACGCAAACGCGAAGTGAAGCAGCTCTGTAAAGCGGTAGGTCATCAGGTCAAACATCTGCGGCGGGTGGAGTTTGCCGGCATTGATACGCGGGGTCTTAAAATTGGCAAATGGCGCTATCTCAACAGCTATGAACTGGAAGAACTAAGAGCCCTCGTGGATTTGTAAATTGTTTTTGCTACCCAACATACAATAATCACTAATCCTTTTTAAGAAAAAATATCCATTATAAATATAATTCTATGACAAGAAAAAAGGCGATTGTCAAAAACCGCCTTTAAAAAATACTGTAAAATATATTTATTGAAAAATATATGCTAATATTCTTCCAAATTATGCCATTCGGCGTTTTCCAGCCAGTGTTCCGGACGGTCTAAAAATTTGATTACGTTTTCCATCGTAACCCAATGCTTGTGTTCTTCGTCGGCTATTTTTTCAAGAATGCTTTTTTGTTTTTCTTCGGTTACTTCCTTGGCTTTTTCACGGTAAAAATCTTCCGCTTTTTTTTCTATTTCGCGGGCATGAATCCAAATTTCTTTGGTGTCATCGGGGAAAGTAAAGTTTTCGTTCCGGGCTTTAAGAGTTTCAAAAACATTTTTTACTTCCGAAAGAATTTTGGTCTTTTTTGCTTCCTCGTATTCGGCGGGTTGTCCGTCGCGCATGGCTTTGAAAATGTGATAATGCTTCTGTTCATCACGGGCAAGTTCCAAAAGGATGTGTTTCAAGTGTTCGCTACCAACTTTAGCGGCACTTTCTTCGTAATATTTTTTACCGTCTTCTTCCATTTTCATGGCGTATTCGAAAATATTCATCGTGAATTCTCCTTAGTTAAATTAAACTTAACTTTGAATTAGTAATAATTATTATAACCGGTTGTTTGTCAATACGGTTTCAAATATTTTGTCATAAATATAAATAAATATAAGTCGTATAAAATCATTTCCGGTTGTCAACTTGCCAAAAGATAATATTTAATTATCTTCATAATATGAAACAGTTGATTGTTGTTTTACTATTTCTTTTCACGGGACCAAAAATTGACAAATACCCCGCTATTGAACGACCTCACTTTACCTATTATTTTGACAATCCCGCTTATGTAAAGATTGCTGATTCTTCGTTATCTGTGGCGCGAAATAAGTTGTTGAAGCTGTTAAATGATACGCTCCCTTATAAACCTTCTGTTTATATTGTGGACGATATCGATATTTTCAGAAAACTGACGTGGGGAAAGTTCCCCGATTGGGGAGCTGGTGCCGCTTTTCCGGAACGTCAATTGATTGCCATCAAAGACCCGGCAAAATTTCCCGTTCACCGTTCCTTAAAAGAACTTTTGGCGCACGAATATACTCATTTGGTGATAGCCGATAAAATTGGTTTCCATACCGTTCCCCGTTGGTTTAACGAAGGAATGGCGATGTATATATCGATGGAATGGGGGTGGGGAGATAACTTGGCGATGAGTAAGTCGGCTGTGTTTGGTCAGTTTGTCCGTTTAAAAGATATTGAAAGAGTAAACCGATTTAACGAAAGTAAAGCGCAGGTGGCATATTCCGAATCCTATTTGGCGGTAGAATATATGGTAAAAAATTATGGTAAACATTCGTTAGCGGTTTATTTGGATAGTCTTTCCGTCGGTGTTAATGAGAACAAAGCCTTAGAGGCGGCTGTCGGTGCTTATGATAATGAGTTTGAAAATGAATTTAAACAATATTTGAATCAACGTTTCAATGTCGTGAGTTTATTTATGGATACTATGTTTTTTTGGTTGGGGTTAGCGATTATTGTCGTCAT
Source organism: FCB group bacterium (assembly GCA_013151855.1). Lineage (GTDB taxonomy): Bacteria > Zixibacteria > MSB-5A5 > GN15 > FEB-12 > JAADHM01. Next base: position 5,956 of record JAADHM010000040.1, read on the forward strand.
TGCCGGATTTATGAGATTCAAAAGAAGACGGAAATATTACAAAAAGTGGAAGGAAGAGGAAACTTGGCAATCAACTGATTTTGATTATGGTGACCCCGACCATCCGGAAAAAATTGATGACGATGATAGACCATGGCTTCATTAAAAGATAATCTGGCATACATTTTTGCATCAATGACCATTGCTGTCGCTAAACATCTCTCTTTGAAGCAGGCTAATCTTTTCGGTTCTGTTTTAGGTAATTTATTTTATCATTTGTTGCCTTCACGAAGAAAAATCGCCACGGAAAATATTGAGCGAGCTTTGGGTCCCGATATAGACCGTGCGGAAATAGACCGTATCGTAAAAGAAGTTTTTCGAAATATTGTGCGGACTTTTATAGAGTCCTATTGCGTAAACCGGCTTGATGATGATAAAGTAAAAAAAATTATTGTTTCCTCCGATTTGGATGTGCTTAAAAAAGTACATGACGCCGGTAAAGGAGCAGTGCTGGTTACGGCGCATTTCGGGAACTGGGAGTTGTTACCGCGATGGGTAACTTCTTTGGGATATGAATTTGATGCTTTGGCTGCTATTCAACATAATGCTAAAATTGACCGTTTGATTACAAATTTAAGAGAAAGAAAGAATGTGCGAGTTATTCCGGTGAATAAGAGTGCTCCTCGTAAAGTGTTTCAGGCTTTGAAAGCAAACCGTTTTGTCGGTATTGTTGCCGACCAACATGACCCTTCACGGAGTTTGATTATGGATTTCTTCGGTCGTAAGGCTGCTGTTCCCAGAGGACCGGCTCTGTTTGCCATTAAAGCCGGTTGTCCGGTGATTCCTTTATTGATACGAAGGGAAAGTTATGAACGTTATTTCATCATTGTTGGGGAATCTATCTATCCTTCTCAAATTGACGGTGAGCTTGAAGAGAAAATCTGTGAAATTTCAGCGAGGTATAATAAATTCTTTGAAGAAAACATAAGAAAGTATCCGGCTCAATGGATGTGGACTCATCGAAGATGGAAAATATAAGTTGTGTATTCTCTTTTATTTAAGTTAAAAACAGCTATTTCGACGAATTAAAAAAATATCTAATTGACAAATTTGTCTTGAAAGTAAATATATCAGATAATGTCACCTAAACTTTTGATTAGAGCCCCGAATCATCTCGGTGATTGTGTGATGGCTCTGCCAATGATTAATGAAGCTCGTGAGGCTTATCCCGGAGCACACATTACCGTTCTTGTACCTCAAAATCTGGCTGAACTTTTTAATCCTAACCCTGCCATCGATAATGTCATCGGGCTTCCCAAAGAACATGTCCATGGGCTTATAGGAGTGATGAAAATAAAAGATTTGATTGCTCCTTACCATTTTGATATCGGTTATATATTACCTCCTTCTTTTGGCTCGGCGGCGGGTTTTAAGTTAGCGGGAGTTAAAAAACGTATCGGTTATATTTCCGATGGCCGCCGCCTTTTATTGACGAAACCATTGGCTTTACCTTCACCGCTCAATGAAACTCATCGCAGTAAGTTGTATTTTGACCTTTTACGAAGAGGAGCCAACGTAGAATTGGAATTCGTTCGCCCTAAACTATTTTTAAATGATGATGATATTGAAAAGGGTAACCGGCTTTTGGATGATTTTGGTCTTAATCCTACCGAAGAGTATATTGTTATCGCCTTTCAAGCGGTTGCTGAATCTCGAAGGTGGGGGATAAGCAATTATATCAATTTAATTAAACATATTATAGCTGATTATGGCTTTAAAATTATCTTAAGCGGTACCGAAGAAGACAAAAATGCTGGTGATGAGATTTCAGAGGGGACCGGCGCCAAGCAAATTAGAAATCTCGCAGGGAAAACCAGTATTCGCGAATTAGCGGCAGTTTTGTCTCAAGCAAAGTTTTTTGTCGGCAATGATTCCGGCGCCGCTCATCTTGCTGCCGCTGTCGGTACTCCCCTCGTAGTTTTATCGGGAGCCGATAATCCCCAGTCAACTTCACCGATCGCCGCTCAAAAGAAGCTAATATATCTACAAAATTTGGATTGTATCAGCTGTGTGAAGAATAAGTGTCCTCTTAAAGGTCAAAAATATATGCAATGTATGACTGGTATTTCTGTTGATATGGTGATGGCAGAAATTGATACCTTGATAAAAACCATAAATTAGTAAATACATTTGTTGTCAGAAGTTCCTTAACTTTTTATCCTCTTAATAATTGTTATCTGCCGCCATAAATCGTTCTAACTATATGAATAAACATTGTTGGAAATAATTTCCACGTAGGCGCATAAAATGCGCCTAATGAAATATTTCTTGACAATTATGGTATTTTTAAATATGTTGGTGGTGCGCAGCTTATGCGCCAAGTTGGAATCGAAGTAAGAAAATTAACTTTAAATATGGAGGCAAAGCTTATGAAGAGATTCAAAAAATCGATTTTTTTGTTGCTATTTATAGCTCTTAGTTGCTTTATCTCCTTCCCTGTAGTTTCAAGTGAAAATCCCTGGGATGCTGATAACGGCAATGGTAGTAGTAGTGGTACTAATCCTGATACGACCATCAGTAAGGATTACAAAATTATTCTTACCGCTGCTGACCAGGGAAATGACGGTTGGTTTACAGATTTATTATTTGGTTTTTCCTATCATTTTAGTTATTGGTTATATAACAATTATCATAATGATGGAAACCAACTGAATAGTGTTACTGTTAATCAAATAGAAAGTACAAAGGAGTTGAAGCACAAGAAAAGAATGATAATGCGATAGATTTAAAAATAGTTTGAATTAAAAATGAATCTTTCCTCGCCAAAATTAGGAATTGATAACCGTCTGTTAGCTGTTGAAGAGCTTTTTCGTCAAAGAAAATATCGGATAGCTAATAAAGAGCTATCGCAATTGGATGACAATAATTTTAAGACGAAAGCTTATGAATTAGGGTTATATCTTTCACTGTGGGCTGACGGTAATTATTTTAAGGGCAATTACAAAAAAGCTCTTGATGCGGGGTTACGTGCTGCCAAACTTCTTGCCAATTATCCTTTAAATAAACGATATGGTCGGGTTCAACTGGTTCTTTCCAAAGCGTATTCGGCAATCGGCGACTTAAAAAATGCTGAAATTCGTGCTCGCGATGCTTTATCCGCTTACCGTCGCGGTGCGGAAAAAGTGGGACAAGTTGATGCTCTGAACGAACTGGCTCGAATTGCGTATATTCGATGTAATTATCGAGGTGCTATTACCTTTCTTGAAGAAGCGCTTGAGATGGTTTTTGATAATCCGCGCAAGAAAGCACAGTTAACGGGTAATTTGGGCAGAATAAGAGTACATATTGGCGATTGGCAACAAGCAGAGAAAGAATTGACGGCAACTCTTGAGTATAATCAACAGCACCACGAAGAAATCTCACAGGCGATAAATTTATTGTCTCTTGGATTTCTTCAAATGCGGCGTCGCAAATTTATCCTTGCCAGTCATTCTTTGGATAAAGCATTAGAGATTATCAGCCGTTTGGAGCTCAAAAGAGAAAAAATAATTTATTTGGAATATACCGGGGAGCTGGCTTTTGAGAAGGGGGATATTTTTAAAGCTAAGGCAATCTTGGGCAACGCTTATGAAAAAGGTTTGTTAATGGCGCCGGACTCCGCTTTGATTTCCCAGTCGGTAAGGCGTCTTGCAGAAGCTGAGTTGTTGTTGGATAATATTGATGAAGCGATGAAATATGGGCAAAAAGCATTGGAAGCTTCTTTAAAAGTAGGTGAAAAGATTGAAGTTGGGTTGGCAAAAAGAGTTATCGCTCAAATTTTTGCTGCCAAAAATAATCTTCCCGAAGCATCGGAATATATTACTCAAGCTCTTGATATTATTAAAGAAGTGGACGATCCCTTGGAGTTGGCGCGTACTATATTAATTCAAGCAAATATAAAATTAAAATCACCCTCCCTGAAAAGCAATAAAATAAAAGCTTTATATGAGCAGGCAATAAAGTTATTTAAAAACCTTAAACTTGATTATTGGGTGGCGGAAACCGATTTCAAAGCCGGTGTTTTTGAATGTCAAACGGGAGATTTCTACGGCGGATTTAAAAAATTAAACCATGCGGAAAAAATATTCTCCAATCTTGAAGAAAATGGAAAAGTGCGAGCCGTTAATAAGTTTTTATTGTCGCTTTCCGAACAAGCTATCGCTTTGTCTTTATCTCAATCGAATGAGTTTAAGATATTTGGCAATCTCATTACTCCCAATGAGCTTTCTCATATAAAATCAAGTAATCTTGATGACATTTTAGATGTTCTTTTAAAACGTACTCATAGTGACAGAGCCTTGATTTATTCCCCCGACTTTGAAGAATCACCTGTCAATGCCAGTTTTTCTTTAACGCCTCATCAGTCGAAGAAGTTTATAGATACTTTCCAAAATTTATTAGGTGAAGAAATATCTCGTTCCAAACCGACTCTTATTCTTGACTGCCGAAGGGATCCTTTTATTAACAATTTGTTCAGCGATATTATCGAACCCATCGCCAGCATAATGGTGGTTCCTTTTCGGATGAGTGATAAATCCATAAGCTATCTTTTTATCAATAAGTTTAGTAAAAATAACGAACTGAATCCTTTCAGCCAGTCGGAATTGAACTTTGCCGTCGGGTTTTCTGATATAATCGCCTTTAAATGGACCGAGATTCAGAAAAATAAACTCCAGGAAGATAATTTACGGTTAAAAAATCAACTCCGTGAAAAGGCTTCTTTTCCCAATATAATTACTAAAAATGATGCGATGTTGGATATTTTAGCGCAGGTACGTCAAGTTGTGAATTCGAATATTTCTTTGACTATTGAGGGCGAAACAGGTACGGGGAAAGATGTTTTGGCGCGGGCGATTCATTATAATTCCAACCGTCGCGATAAACGTTTTATCTCTGTTAATTGTGCCGCTCTTCCTGAAAGTCTTTTGGAATCTGAGCTGTTTGGCTATAAAAGAGGTGCTTTTACCGGTGCCGACCGTGATAAATCGGGATTATTCGAAGAAGCCGATGGCGGGACTTTCTTCTTGGATGAAATTGGAGATATGCCCTTAAGTATTCAAGCAAAAGTTCTGAGGGTGTTAGAAGAAAAAGAGCTTGTCCGCTTAGGTGAAACTACTCCGCGCAAAGTCGATGTGAGGATTATTTCGGCAACCAATAAAGACTTAAAGGAATTGATGGATAATGGTAATTTTCGACAGGATTTGTATTATCGACTTTCCGCTTTGAGTTTTCATCTGCCGGCATTGCGCGACCGCAAGGATGATATCCCTTTGTTGGTTGAGCATTTTATGCAAGAAAGCAGGAAACAAATCTCTATGGAAGTTATGAGATTGCTGGTCGGTTATGATTGGCCCGGTAATATTCGAGAACTTGAAAACGAAGTCAAAAAAATGATTCTTATGGCGGGTGACAAAGACCAAATTACCTCCGAAGTCGTTTCTAAAAAAATAGTTTCCGTTAGCAAAACGGTTGATGATAAAAACGCCCATCAAGTTGAAGTGTCAGAGGATATTGTTTTCAGTGAACAGTATTCTTTGTATGATTATTTAGCCCATCATGAGAAGCGCTTTATTATTAAGGCGTTGAAAGAAAAAAATGGGGTTAAAAAACACGCTGCTGATTTGTTGAATATTCCCGAATCCACTCTTCGCTTGAAGATTAAGCAATACAATATCAATTTAAAAAATCTTGATAATTTATAAGCTTCTTGTTTGACTATTTGTTTAGTTAATTAATATTTTCTTTCTACAGAACTCGTTTATAATCATTCCATATATCAACCGTTTATAAAAAGCTTATATTTTCTTTATTTGTCGTTATTATGTCTTACGATATTCTTGTTTTTTCCTTATTATTGCTTAATATACGGTATGAATGAAGGTGTTTTCTACAAACATTTTGCTGGTGATCCCTATTTTAATATGGCTTTCGATGAGTGGATGTTTACTCAGGCCTTTAAAAACGAAGGCAAAGTGTTTTTACGGCTTTATTCTTGGGATAAGGGAGCCATCACTTTTGGTTTTAACCAAAGGGTAGAATCTGCCCTTGATTATAATAAATTGAATGGGACACCTGTCATTAGACGAATAACCGGAGGAAGAGCATTGTTCCATGAGCCTTCGGAATTAACTTATTCTCTGGCGGTAAATTCCCATCAAGAGACTTTCGATTTTCTCGGCGGTTCCATATCTAAAACATCATCGGTTATAGCCCGTGTTCTGATTGATTTTCTTTCCAAATTAGGCGTCCAATCGCATTATATGCTTCAATCCTCAAAGGAGAATGCCGCTCCTGATTTTTTCCACAAAGCTCCTTGTTTCGCTTCCCACGCCAAATACGAAATTGTTACCGATAGACAAAAAATTATTGCTTCCGCTCAACGACGTATCGGTAAAACTATTTTTCAGCACGGTTCAATTAAAATAAATGGCGCCGCATCGCATCCGGCTTTGCTGTTCGATAGCGTTAATTGTTTGTCCCCAAAAGAGTTGCGGCACATAAAAAGTGATGAGTTCCATCAGGTAGCTGTTTTGTTTGTTCAATCATTTGAAAGCTTTTTTAAGGTGTCTTTTCGTATGGAAAAGGAAAACGAACCGTTCAACAAGGAATTAAAAGAACGAATTCTTTATGTGAAAAAAAATTCATTTTTGAAGCGGAATATTTTTAAACAATGATAATTTGTTTTTAGTCTATATATTAGTTTTTAAACTACTTTAAAGAGGAAAAAAACGCTTGACTTTTTCTTCGATTTTAGGGTATCTTCGTATTTTGTTGGAGAAAAGGTTTAAGGAGAAACAGAGAATTTATTTTGTTAACGATTGATGGGTTGGGAACTTCGAGTTAGAGCCCCACAAAACTTTTTGTTTTAAGCTGTTAACATTGAGTGTTTTGTTTGAATCATGTTTCAGATAATGATAATATTATAGACAATAATTTGTTTTAATATTCCGGAGGATATAAAGTATGTATGAAAACCATAAATTGTCTTTCAAATGGTTAGTATTTCTTTTATGGATTGTTGGAAGTTTAACTATTCTACCTGTAAATCTATTTGCCGCCGCCACCGGAACAATTAAGGGTATTATGACCGATAAAGAGACTAAAGAACCGGTTATAGGAGCATCGGTTATGGTTGTGGGGACAAAGTTGGGAGCGGTTACGGACATTAATGGTCGTTACGCTATAACCAGAGTGGATCCGGGAACATATACGATAAAAATTTCGCATCTTGAATATGTCACTCAGACAGTGACCGATGTTAAAGTGCAAACTGATATTACCACTGAAATAAGTATCGGCTTAACAAGAAAATCAGCGACCAAACTTAGAAATAAAATTGTCGTTAGAGCTCAGCATGAAATTATTGATAAATATATTACTGCTAGCGAAGTAACTATTTCCAATGAAACCATTAAACATCAACCGGTCACTACGGTCGATCAGTTGTTAACACAGGTTTCGGGGGTTATAACCAATAATCAGGGTGAGGTTTTTGTTCGAGGGGGGCGTGCTTTTGAAGTAGGTTATATTGTCGATGGTGTGCCTTTGGGAGATCCTCTCGGTGGTTTGGGACAAGCCGGTGCCAGTCTTTCTTTGGTCTCTGGTTCAATCCAGGAATTTACCGTTATTAAAGACGGTTTTGACCCTGAATATGGCAATGCCTTATCCGGAATCGTAAAAATTACTACTCAAACCGGTTCTAAAGATGCTACCCGAATGAATATGCAGTATATCACTGATAATTTTGGCAATAAATCGTTAAATAAATATTCTCGTAATTCGGATTATGGACGTTTCTCTCTTAGCGGTCCGGATCCTTTCTTTAAAAGCAAATTATTACCGGCATTGGGCTTAGATATTATACAAGATAAAGAACTAACATATTATTTTTATGCTGAAGTTACTAAAAATGATGGAGCCTATCAATATTCGAGATATGATACTCCTGTTACTCGCAGAAGAAACAGATATTTTGATTTGTTAGGTTTTCATATACCTCAAAAACGATACAATAAGTATTATTGGATGGGTAATATCAAATTTAGACCCATGCAAAATTTAAAAATGATTTTCTCCTATAAGAATTCATCGACAAGATACACATTGTTTGATTGGGCATATCGCTATAGCGCAGCTACGGCGCCATTTGAAATCGATAGCTGGAAATCGGCTTCGCTGGAAGTTTCTCAATCGGTATCGAAAAATATGAACTATGAGATGGTTTTATCATTTTCGCAAAATGGTGTGACGCGCAAACCGGGAGATCCCAATAACCCTGGTCATGGTTTAGATCCCAACCAGTTCCCCCTCGATTATCAGACTGAATGGTATGAGGATAGGAATAAAAACGGTGTCTATGATCCTCCCGAACCGGTTATCAATCTCTATCCCGATACTATGGACTATGGTACTGATTTTACCGGTCCCAAATACAATCTTGGTGAAGATAGTCTTCTCAATAGAAATATTCAAGGAGCTACGATTGGTTTATCCGATTTCCGTTTTAATGATAATGGTTATGTGGATAGATTAGAAGGTGAACCGTTTATTGACCTCAATGGTAATGGTGTTTGGGATAAGGGTGATTATCTCCATGATAAAAATGGTAATGGTCGTTTGGATTCATCATTGATATCACATGTTAATAATCGTACCCCCGAACCTTATATTGATGGGGACTCCGTTATCGGTGAACCGTTCATAGACCTTAATTCCAACCATGTCTATGATCCCGGTATTGATATTTTTATTAAGTCTAACGGTCCGGATAATATGGACTATAATCATGACGGACAGCATAATGGTCCCGAGTCTCCTTGGGAACCGGGAATACCTTTTGTCGATCGCAATGGTAACGGTCTTTATGATCCTCCTAACAATCAATATGATTTGGGAGAACCGTTTACTGATGTAAATGGAAATGGCGTTTGGGATGGAGGTGGCTCCAAAACCTTTTATGATCCCTTAAATTATGATGAAGATGCTATTTGGCATCATCGTAATACTAATACTTATCGCGGGGAAGTGAAAATTTTCTGGCAATTGGGAAATCACGAACTTAAAGCCGGAGCTGCTTTACAGCGAGATGATTTGATGTATCAAGAAATCCAAAAACCTTATCTAACGTATAATGGCCGTCCTGATGGAGGACCTTATCCCGATCGTGGTGCTTTTAGAGATATGTTTGCATATAAACCTTGGAGTGGAACGGTCTATTTCCGTGACAAACTCGAATATGGTTCTATGATTGCTTCTTTGGGTTTACGATGGGACTTTTTCATTCAGGATAAATATGCTTTGGTTGATGTTGCTCGTAATGATGATTTGGGCTCGGGAATAATTCTGGGTGACAGAGAAAAATTTTCACC
>JAADHM010000130.1 GCA_013151855.1 FCB group bacterium
AGCTATCCTGATTATCAAAAATAGAATTATAAGATTCCGCTTTATCGGAACCGGTTTCATAGCTTAACCAATCTTTTTCATCATCGCTGCCTTTGGTGAAAAAATCGTCAAAATCATCATACTGCGACAGAGCTTTGTTTTCCAAAGTCTCAAAACTGATAAAAGAGATATCGGCTTCCCATATCAAAGCTATCAAATCATCGGATTTATCAAGATTATTGACATATTCTTTCATAATCTTGAGAAACCGATAAATTTCATTTATATCGAGAATCTCTTTGATAGTAAAAGCGGTGATCCCGATTTCAAAAAAAATAGAGGCTAAAGAATCCTCGGGAGAACGGTCTCTAAAAACAACTTCATTTTTATAAAGCAGTCGATCTTTTTTTACTACGACTCTTATCTCCCCATAAGTGGCAACGATATACTCCAGTCTTTCCGCAAAAGAACGTTTTAAAGACTGTGGGAGCGGATTATTTTCCGGATAAAGCGAAACAACTTTTATCACTTTTAACAAATCTTTTAGAATAAAAGAAATATCCGTAATCTGCTGCTTTTCTTTTGATTCCATATTAACCATAATAAAACCTAATCTATTATTTTAAATATCGGTATTTTTGACAATCATTTGAAGCCCCGAGATATTAAAAAAGCCCGCGTTAAAAACGGGCTTTTGAAAAAAAAATTTAATTATGTAAATAAGTTGGTTACAGAAGCTCAATTTTATGGCGGTATTTTTTGACCATTTTAGTGGCGTTACGGCTATCAAAAACGGCTTGGGCATTTTTGACAATGTCCTGATAATCATATTGGGTATGGTCAGTAAGGATTACCACCAAATCAACTTTCTTTATCAAAGAGGGGGTCAATTTTGCCGATTTATGCTTGGTGCCGTTCCAATCAAAAGAGGGGATAAAAGGGTCATTATAATAAACTTTGGAGCCTTTATTTTCCAATAGCTTGATAACATCCAATGCCGGAGATTCCCGCATATCTTTAATATCTTTTTTATAAGACACCCCCAAAGTCAAAACCGACGATTTGTTTAACGCTTTGGCGAAACGCTTGTTTAACATCTCCGTTATACGTTCCACGACATATTCGGGCATGTGGCTGTTAATATCACCGGCAAGCTCAATAAAACGAGCATAATAATTGAGGGATTTCAACTTCCACGAAAGATAATGAGGGTCAATGGGAATACAGTGTCCGCCCAACCCCGGCCCGGGATAAAAAGGCATAAAACCAAAGGGCTTGGAGGCCGCGGCATCGATAATTTCCCAAACATTGAGATGCAAACGGTCACACATCAAAGCTACCTCGTTGACCAAACCGATATTGACAGAACGGAAAGTATTCTCCAGCAGTTTCACCATTTCTGCCGCTTGCGTCGAAGAAACCGTATGGATTTTTGAAATTGACTGCTCATAAAAGACTTTAGCCACTTGGGTGCATCGGGGAGTAATTCCTCCCACCACCCGGGGAGTATTTTTAGTCGTATAGGTCTCATTGCCGGGATCAACCCGTTCCGGAGAAAAAGCCAAAAAGAAATCAGTGCCGACTTTTAAACCTTTTTCGGCAAGAAGGGGAAGAATTAAATCCTCGGTCGTTCCCGGATAGGTGGTAGATTCCAACACTACCAGTGTACCTTTTTTTATATATTTTTTGATGCTGTTTAAAGCCGCCAAAATAAAACTGACATCGGGGTCTTTGGTTTTAGACAATGGCGTCGGAACACAGATAGAAACGGTGTCCATCTTGCTAATTTGCTTCATCTCCGATGTCGCTTTAAATTTACCTGTGGACACAGCTTTTTTAACTACCGCATGGGGAACATCGTCAATATCCGATTTACCGGCATTTAACAAGCGTACTTTTTGAGAAGATATGTCAAAACCGGTAACTTTGAAACCGGCATGAGCTAATTCCATAGACAGCGGTAAGCCCACATAACCTAACCCGACCACACCGACTTTGGCTTTTCTCTCTTTTATTTTACTTATTAATTCGTTAAAGTATTTTTGATTTTTTATAGTCATATTCGTCTATCTCCCAACATTTACAGCGAATCATTATTCTTCGACTTTTTTACGCCAATAATTAAGCGTATCCAAAAGGGTTGTTTTTAAATTATATCGGATGTTATAGCCCAATTCTCTACCGGCTTTTTTGTTATCTCCTCGTAAATAAGGAATATCATTTTGCCGAAAACGCTTTTTATCAATTTTTACCGTTATTTTTTTAGGAGACAATTTCAACAGCCCTTTCAAAACCGTCTCGATTGCTACCGCCTTGCCCGAACAAAAATGGTAAGCCTGCCCCGGTCGCCCTTTTTGCATCAGGAGATAATATCCCTTGACAATATCTCTGACATCGGAAAGGTCGCGTTTGACCGCAAGATTGCCCACATGCATAATTGGTTTTGCCTTCCCCTTTTCAATCAGGGCAATCTGTTTGGCAAAAGAGGGGATAACAAAATTTTCATTCTGCCCCGGTCCGCTATGATTAAAAGAACGCGCGACAGTTACCGGCAACTTGTGGCGGTGCCAATAAAAACGGCAGGCATACTCCGCCGCAACTTTGGATACGGCATAGGGAGAAAGGGGATTGAAAGATTGCTCCTCGGTAAGGGTTTTATGTTGGGGACGAAACTGTCCATAACATTCCGCTGAGCTTATATACACGAATTTCCTCAACAATTTTAACCCCACCGCCGCTTGAAGAATATTTAAAGTGCCATCGAAATTGACCTGATAAGTCAAACGTTCCTGACCAAATGATCTTCCCACCGAAGAAAAAGCGGCCAGATGGAAAATATAATGAGGGTTGAATTTGGCGATTATTTGCTGACATCGTTTTTGATCGAGGATATTGAGCGGCACCAACGACGCTTTTCCTTTCAAAAAAGCAATATTTTCTTGGGGGTCTTCCTCATGAATCGAACCGCCGACTTGATATCCTTCTTGCCATAATTCTTCCGCCAAATAGCGACCGACAAACCCCGCGATGCCCGTTATAAAAACCCGCTGTTTAGTCATTTTTCTTCGGTGATAAACGTTTCAGATCGGTATCAACCATCATTTCAATCAGTTTTTCGAAAGTAATGGTAGGCTCCCAACCCAATTTTTCCTTCGCATGCGAAGCATCACCCAATAACAAATCCACTTCCGCAGGGCGGACAAAACGAGGGTCGGTAATAACATAATCATGATAATCCAAATCCACATAACCAAAAGCAATTTCCACCAAATCTTTTACGGAATGGGTTCTACCGGTAGCAATGACAAAATCTCCGGGTTTGTCCTGTTGCAGCATCAACCACATCGCTCTGACATAATCACCGGCGAAACCCCAATCCCGTTTGGCGTCGAGATTCCCCAAAGCAAGTTTATCCGCTAACCCCAATTTAATTTTCGCCGCCCCATCGGTAATTTTACGGGTAACAAACTCCAACCCCCGTCGCGGTGATTCGTGATTAAACAAGATACCGGAATTGGCATGAATACCGTAGCTTTCACGATAATTGATGGTAATCCAATGCCCATAAACTTTGGATACTCCGTAAGGAGAACGAGGATGAAAAGGAGTTTTCTCCGTTTGGGGAACTTCTTTAACTTTGCCAAACATCTCCGAGGATGAGGCTTGATAGAAGTGAATATTTTTATCCACCAATCTTATGGCCTCCAACATCTTGGTTACCCCCATCGCATTAAATTCTCCGGTAAGTACCGGTTGGTTCCAACTGGTGGGAACGAAAGACTGAGCGGCTAAGTTATAAACTTCTTGGGGACGATATTTATCAATAATATTGACAATCGATAATTGGTCCAATAAATCCGCCTGAACTAAAGTTATTTTGTCTTTGATATGATTGATTCTTTCAAAAGATTCCGTCGAAGCCCTACGCACCATTCCGATTACTTCATACCCTTTTTCCAATAGCAACTCAGACAGATAAGAGCCGTCCTGGCCTGTTATACCCGTAATTAATGCCCGCATATTCTTTAATCCTTTAATAAATTAACTTAAATATTATCAACTTTAAACTTTATTTTCCAATTCATTTACAATTCACTATGAATTTTTGAATATACTTTTTATCTTAATTCAGGTCAAACATAATTCCATAAAGAATTGACTAAAATTGATGTTAGAATTATGCTTATAAATAACAATTTGAAGAAAAAATGAAAAAAACGATTTTAATTATACTATTGCCTCTTATTATTTCATCTCTTACTTATGGTATTGAAGTAAAATCAAAAGGAGAAAATGTGCCCTCAGAAGAAAAATCCGCTGATACTCTTTTACAGATAGCCGATGCGACTTTTCAAACTCAAGACTATAAGAAAGCGTTATCACAGTATCAAGAAGCCTTAAAGCGAACCAAAGAAGAATTCAATAACTCGGTGGAAGTGGAAACAATGGCACAAATCGCCCGCGTTAACCTCATTTTGGGAGACAAAGAAGAAGGGCGTGGCTGGTTAAAGGAAGCCAAAGCTCGGGCTACCGACAGCGACCCAATGGGCTGGTCACGATATTTGGGAGTGAAAGGGCGTTTTGAATGGAAAGATAACGACCTCAAAGCCGCTCGTAATACTTTTGATGAGATGTATAACTACTGTACCGTCAATGCTCTTTGGGGACGAGCGGTTGATGCCGCGCATATGATTGCCATCGTTGCCCAAACCCCTCAAGAACAAATTGAATGGAGCCGACGCGGGATTGAAGCCGCCGAAGCGGCTGATAATGAAAAATGGCTGGGACCTCTTTGGAACAATTTAGCCTGTACTTATTACGATATGAAACAATATGATTCTGCCTTGGAATGCTATAAAAAAGCCAGAGAATATCACTGGCACTATTCAAACGAAACCGCTAAGCTCTTCGCCGATTATCAAGTAGGTATGACTTATCGCGCTTTGGGTGATTACGAACAGGCTCTAAAATGGTTGCGGCCGGTTTTGGCTTGGGCGGAAAGGCTGAATAACCACTCCGCTATCGGTCAAACATGCGAAGATTTAGGTAAAATTGATATTGCTCAAGGGAAAAAAGCGGAAGGTTTAAAGCTGTTCCAACGAGCTCGCGAAGAATATAAAAAAGCCCGATTCGACCAAACTTGGCCGGAAATATGGAACAATATCAATAAGTTGATTAAAAAACAGGAAAACTGAAAAATCATAAAAACTGCTGATATTATTGGAAACTTATCGTTATTTAGTTTCTCGCTGTGATTTATGTCTTTTAAACCAAATTTTTTTATTTTCTTTATAATTCTATAACAAAAAGGTATCTTTCTGTTGTATAATAAATTTGACAATAATTATTTTTGATTTACCTTGCTCGCAAGATGACAGAAGGAAGACATCATACTCGTATAGAAAAACTGCTCTTAGAAGCGGCGCGGATGTTCAACTCTACGCTCGAATATGAAGAGCTCATCCGCCTTGTTTTGAAACTGGTTACGACAGCCGTTAACTCCGAGGCGGCTTTGGTGTTCCGTGTCGATCATGACCGCACCGATATGAAAATACGGTACATAAATTACCATAAAGATGACAATATGATTGTCTTTCACCGTGAGTTAGGACAGGGAGTCGTGGGTTGGGTGGCAACATACAAAAAGCCGGTTATTATAAACGATGTTCATAACGACCCCCGCGTCGATTGGGAGATGTGGGAAAACGTTAACGATGAAATAAAATCGTTGATTTCCGTTCCTCTTATCGGAAAAGGACAAATGATTGGTGTTATCGAAGCCATCAATAAAAAAGAAGGTGAATTCACCGAAGAAGATATGGATGTCCTTATCGGACTGACCAACCAAATTGCCGTCGCTATCGATAATGCCAATTTATACCGCAAGACCAAAAGGGAAGCTCTGGAAAAAAATCTTCTCTATGAAATAGGCAAAAAGTTATCCAGTTCTTTAAGTCTCGACGAAGTGCTCAAGGAGATTATCCATTCTTTAAAACAAGTTATTGATTTTACCGCCGGTGGCGTTTTTATCATCAATCAGGACAAACAAGATATCGAATCACTGTATACTATTGGTTATGAATCATGTACCGAAGCTGATATTAATTTAAAGGTTGGTCAGGGTTTGGTGGGGTATGTGGTAAAAACCGGTCAACCGATAATTGTTCCCGATGTTTCCTTAAACGAACATTATTATCATCTGAAGGAAAATACTAAAAGCGAAATGGTTGTTCCCATTGAACTCGATGGTCATATTATCGGCGCTTTCAATGTCGAATCGGATAAACCCAAGGCCTATGGTAATAACGACTTATCTCTGATGACCACCTTCGCTTCCCAAGCCGCTATCTCTATCGAAAGAGCCCGCCTCCACGAACAATTGGTAAACAGTCAGAAAATTACACAACAATTAAAAATAGCCCGCGAGATACAAAAAAGTTTTCTCCCTAAAAAAGATTTATCATTACCCGGTTACGATATTACCGGCACCAATATTCCCTCGGGACAGGTTGGCGGCGACTACTATGACTTTATCAATATCGTTGAGCATCAGAACGGCATTGCCATTGGTGATGTTTCCGGCAAAGGCATCCCCGCTTCGTTATTAATGGCTTCTTTTAGAGCTTCTCTTATTGCGGAAATACGTAATAATTATTCCATTCGCACCATCTGTAAAAAAGTCAATTCTCTTTTGTATGAATCCATGCAACCGGGGAATTTCGTTACGGCCATTTATGGCGTGCTTGATTCCAAAAATCATATTTTGACCTTTTGCAATTGCGGTCACAACTTACCGGTGCTTTTAAGAAAAGATGACAGCGTAGAATTCCTCAAAGAAGGCGGACTGGTGTTGGGAGTAGTTCCCGATGCCACCTATGAGGAAAGACCGATTTACATCAGTCAGGACGATATTTTATTTTTTTACACGGACGGCGTTGTGGAAGTTTTTAATGAAAAGGGTGAAGAATTCGGAACGGAACGACTTATTACCATTCTTAAAAAGAATAGACACAAAACTTCCCAAGAAATTCAAAAAGAAATATATCAAACAGTAACGGCTTTCGCCTCGCCAGAACATAATTTTGATGATTTAACGATGATTACTCTCAAAAGAAATAAATAATTCGCTTTTAAAGCACAGCATATTATATTATCTTTAAATAAATATTTTCATATTAAAGGAGAATATTCCATGAAAAAAATTTTTCCCATTCTAATGTTAGCTTTAATTTTTACCCTTAACAGTTGTAGTAGTAACGACAACGGAGGAAGCGGACCGGCTCCGGTCCCCAAAGTCACCGCCAACACAACCGTTAGCGCTCCCACGCTATCATCACCCGATGAAGCTGTTTGGGACAGTGTCTCAACAACTACCTTGGATATTTCCGGTCAAAACGTTCCCAAACGTGCCGTTCCCAAACCGGCAACCATATCAAGTACCGTTATCGTTCAAGCCATTAATAAAAATGACAGTTTATATTTACGCTTGCAATGGAATGACAATGATTTCTCTGTTTGGAGAGATTATTATTCCGTATATTCCGTGGAACCGCTTAATTTCACCTGGAATAGTTGGAGTGGCGAAGATCAACTTTATGTTATGTTCGATGGCGCTCCGGGAGGCGGCTGGGATGTCTGGAATTGGCGTGTTCTCACCACCGGCACTGATAACCTTGCCGAGGGCTTCCGCTATCGCAACGACAGCCTTATTCGTGATACCGGCACCGTTCCGGTTGCTATTCCAAATAACCCTTTGCCCGGTGGAAGGAATCCGTATTATGTCCATGATAGTTTAAGCGCTTTTCACGGTTATATTCTGCCTTTAAATTCTTTAGATACCAACTATGCTACCAGCACCGGTTGGACGGTAGGGCAGAAAGTCCCCGGATGGATAATCGACCCTTCATTAAAAACCGCTTCCGTCACTCGCCGCAACAGCCGCTTGGATATAAAAGCAGTCTCTAATTATAATACCGAGTTAAAAAAATATACCGTTGTTCTTGCCAGAGCGTTAAACACTACTTACGATGATGATCTGGATATGTCTACTAAGAATTCTGTTACGGCTAAAATTGGTATTTTTAATAATCAGGACGATTTTTATCTTGGTGGTTCTAATCGCGGTTTTACCGTCAACTTTACTTTGATTTTAAAATAATCTAATAAAAAACTTATTTAAAAAGTCGGTTAACTCCGGCTTTTTAAATAAAAAAATGAATGAGTTTGTTAATTTTTTCACAATAATATTTACTTAAATAATGTCGATATATTTTATATGATTGGAGGATATTATGGCTCTTAGAACTTACGAACAATACATCGCATCGCTGAAAAAAATGCGTCCCAATATTTACAAATTCGATGAACTCATTGAAGATGTTACCACTCATCCGGCTACGAAAAGAACCGTTGAAGGACATGGCTTGATTTACAAAGCGGAATTCGATGAAAAATACAAAGATAAAGTTACCACCATATCTCATCTCACCGGCGAACCGATTGGCCGCTATCTTTCCATTATTCGTTCCGCCGAAGATATGTATGCCAACAGTGATATGAAGCGTTTGATGTTCCATCTTACCGGCACCTGTACTGGCGGACGTTGTGCGGGGTGGACATCTTTAAATGCGATGTTCATTACCACTTATGAAATTGATAAAGAATTAGGTACTGATTATCATAACCGCCTCCTTGAATGGTTAAAACAGGCTCAAGCGGGCGATATTACCATTGCCGGCGCTTTAACCGATGCCAAAGGTGACCGTACCAAAAGACCATCGCAACAGGAAGATAAGGATGTCTTTTTGCATTTGGTAGAAAAACGTTCCGATGGTATTATTGTACGAGGAGCAAAAGTCATGATTTGCGGTGTCGCCGCCGCCAATGAAATTTTCGTCCTCCCCGGTTCCGGATATAAAGAAGAAGATGCCGACTGTGCTATTTCGTTCGTCATTCCCCGTGATACCGAAGGTTTGACCATTGTGGAAACACGTCATCCCAGCGATATTCGTGATGAAGAAGAGGGCTTTGACAATCCCGTTCAAGAAGGGGGAATAACTCAAGCCTTCCTTATTTTCGAAGATGTTTTTGTTCCCAACGAACGAGTTTTTATGTGCGGAGAGTATCAATTTGCCGGACATGCGGTAAGCTATTTTATTATGCCCTATCGGGCGGCGATTGGTGCCTGTGTTGCCGGCCAGGGTGATATTAAAATCGGCGCCGCAGTGCTAACGGCACGCACCAATGGTCTTTCTTCAAAAGTTTTCAAGGACAAATTGGTGCAGATGCATATCAATAACGAAACCACTTATGGTATGGGTATCGCCGCCGCCGCTCGCGGGAAAAAGCATGAATCGGGAGCTTGGTTGTGCCATCCTCTTTTAGCCAATGTCAACAAAGTTCATGTAGCAACATTACCATATCAAACCTCCGTATTGGCTCAGGATATTACCGGTGGTATCGGGGAAACGGGATGTATGCCTTCTTACAAAGACTTTACTTCTGAAAAATACGGTCATCTGATAAGAAAATATATGAAAGCCTATTGTTCGGCTGAAGCCCGTACTCGTTCCGCCCGTCTGGTGGAATGGACTACGCTTGGTGGCGGTGTTCCCGGTTGTATGCACGGAGGCGGTTCACCCGACGGCGCCAAACTGGTTATCAGAGCGACAGCAAAACTGGAAGAGAAAGTGGAAATAGCGCGCCGTTTGGCTGGTATCGACGAAGAGATACCCGAACCCAAAAGATAAAACGATACAATTATCTGATATTATTATGATTTATGATAAACCGGGGAAGCAACCTTTTATGTCACTTCCCTTTTTCTTTAAAGATAACCTAAGGAAACTTTATTGACGATCCATCGGTGAAATCATAGGAGATGATTTCTCACCTTCTGGCTCATCTTTTTTAATACCTTCCACCATCGCCGCCAAAGAAGAAATGATACCGGTGGCTTCATAAGGTAAAAAGATTTTATTGGCTTTACCTTCGGCTAATTTGGGAAGCATTTCCAGATATTTGATAGTTATTATTTCATTATTCGGTTTACCGGCATGAATGGCACTAAAGACGGTATTAATAGCTTGCCCTTCTCCTTCGGCGACCGCAATTTGTCGGTATTTTTCGGCATCGGCCGTTTTCCTAACCGCTTCCGCGGCTCCCTCGGCTTCTAAAACTCTAGCTCGTTTGGAACCTTCCGCCTTTTCAATCTCCGCCTGACGCACCGCTTCGGCTTCCAAAATGGTAGCTCGTTTTTCACGCTCCGCTTTCATTTGTCGGCTCATCGCTTCCGTAATATCATGGGGTGGGTCAATGCGCTGGAGTTCTACCCGATTTACTTTGACCCCCCATTTGTCCGTAGCGGCATCCAGCACATCTCGCAGCTGCCCGTTGATTTGATCCCGCGAAGTAAGACATGCATCAAGATCCAATTCACCGATAACGTTTCTCAAATTAGTTTGCGCCAGCTTGGTTGCCGCTAAAATGTAGTTGGCAATCTCATAGCGAGAGCGCACCGGATCGGTCACTTGAGCATAAATGATCGCATCGACATCCACCCCAACATTATCTTTGGTAATAACCAACTGAGGGGGAACATCCAACACAACCTCGCGCATATCCACTTTGATAACGACATCGAAAAAAGGTACAATCATATTCAGCCCCGGGTCCAAAAGCCTCTGGTATTTTCCCAATCGTTCCACCAATCCTTTTTCGAAGGGGCGGATAATGCGAACTGACATCGCCACGATAATAAAGGCAAATATTGCCGCCGCTAATAAAAACAATACTACCGGATTCATAATGCTATCCTTTCTTAGGTAATTTTTTCAACATGTACTTTGGTACCGCTGACTTCTTTTACGATAACTTTTCCATTTTCTTCAATTTTTTCATCGGCAGTCGCCACCCATATCTCGCCTTCCAGTCGCACTTGACCACCCAAATCGGGATCTATAGATTTCGTAACCAATCCTATTTTACCAATTAAAGCATCAACATTAGATTTCTGCGGAGATGGTTTGGTTATTTTTTTAGCCAAGGTTCTTGTCAAAGGTAACAAAATAACCGAAATACCGATAAAAACACCAACTTGCCAGTAATAAGCGGTAGGATAAAAAAGTCCGACTATACCGGCAATAAAAGAACCGGCAACAAAACAAGCAAAAATCAAGGTGGGATTCATCAACTCCATTATCAAGAAAACAACCACGGCAACTAACCAGATCCATACAATATGCGGCATAAAAGGCTCCTTTCAGCAAATAAACACTCGTTGAGATCTTAAACGAGAGTCAAATATTATACCTAATATTCCCTACTATATTCAAATATTTTAAAGATTTATTTATGAAACAAATATAACCGCCTTTTTGTCAACTTAAAATATCAAAATTGAATCTAATCATAGAGTTTACAAAGTTGTTTTCAAAAATATTTTTTCATCAAAAATTCTGTCAAGATTCTAATATTGACGGAGTGCTTGAGATTTTTTAAACTGCTTTGACAATTACTTGATACCCTTTAAAGTTTTTGATGAAAAAGGGGGAAAGTCGATGAAACCATATCAGAAATTTGTCTCTGTGTACAACCAGATGAAAGCGGATGAGTACTCTTTGAAAATGGAATGATAAAAATTGTTCACCGTTTAAAACCACTTGAAGGAATACAATAGCTCTCTTATTTATCTCTATATTGTTCTTAATTTGACAAAAGCAATTCCTTCAAAGAAGTTGCTTTATAAAATATATCTGACCTGCCACCGATAGGAATTATCCTTAACACTCTAATAAAAATAGAAAATAAAGAAAAATTCCTCGTGTATATTAAAATAATATTAAAAAACAAAACCTGTCAACGACAGGGACTATCCTCACAATTCTAATAAAAATAAAATATAAATACTACCCCTCAAAAATCACAAATGATAAAAGAAAAACAAAACCTGTCAACGACAGGCTGCCACCGGCAGGGACTATTAAGATGCTCAACTGAAACCGGAACCACAGGAAGAACGGCTACTTGAAAAACCGGAACCGGAAGAAGCATCCGAAGAGGCAAAAAGCGATATCAGTTTTTCCACTTGGGTGGATTGGCATTGCGGACATTTTATATCCTGAGCATCACCCGAGACCAACTCTTCAAATTTATTATCACAAATTTTACATTTATACTCAAAAATTGGCATCGCCAACTCCTAATTATTTTTTTTGGTGTTTCCCATTGCTATGACCGCCCCGGTCAAAAACCCTATTACCATTGCCGGATAAGGGTTTATTGTCAGCGGTCAAGCACCTTTAAAAAAGATAATTACATAATTTAATATATAACCGACCAGACCTCCAACAATACTGAACAAAACGATTTTTTTATTAAAAAGTTTCTTCATTTATTTATTCCGACAACAATGAGATAACATCATTAAAAAGATTTTGTCCCGCAACCAAATCCTAAAAAAACTTAAACGGATGCTTGGGCAACTTTTTTCAAAGTTTCTTCGATTTCATTGGCAAGCTCGTTCAAACCTGCCTGAGGCATCATTTCGGCAATCATCGACGGACGGGAGAGAGTAACTATTGTTTTATCGCCTTCGGTATGAACCACGAAACGACAGGGCATGAATAAAGCGACGCCTATTTCTTTTTGCAAAGCATTATGAGCGAAATGGGCATTACAAACTTCAATGATTTTTAACGGTTCCCGTTCCAACCCTTTTTCCGCCAATGTTTCTTGCACATCATGAACATGCAAAACACGAAACTTTTTATTTACCGTTTCCTGTTCCAAATTTTGTACCACCGTATCAAATGGTTTATCGGATTCCAAACGGTATGCTAATTTCTCAAACATTTTTGTTCCTTTCGTTATTTATTTCAGTTAGACAATTTACTATCAAAAATGATTCATACTATTCGTTAATAATTTCATAACTAGTGGTGACTTTTGCCTCTTTTGCAACGGTCTGACTGACTATACAATACTTACTTTCCGAAAGTTCGATAGCTTGAGCCAACTTGTTCTCATTGAGGTTTTCCCCGCGAGCAATATATTTTACCTCAACAGTATGAAAAGGTTTGGGATATTTATCGTTTTGATGGGCAACAACTTCAATTTCCAGAGAGTTCAATATCTGCTTTTGTTTTTTTAAAATGCGCACGACATCGACACCCGTACATCCGGCAATACTAAAAAGGAGCAATTCTGACGCCTTATATCCGGCTTCTTCGCCCCCTACTTTTTTAGCGCTATCGGTAACAATTTTATGTCCGAAAGCGGAAGTCCCTTCGAATTTATCTCCCCCAATCCATTTCATCTTAGCCGTCATCATCGGTTAATCCTTTCTAATTATAAGCATGTTTTAGAATACAATATACATTACTAATTTTATTTCCAAAAATATAAAGAATACCAAGATAGAGCAAGTAACAGAGAAATCTTTTTTATATTCCCTTCAGTTCTTTTTTAAATCCTTAACCGTAAAAACAGAAAGGTTACATACGGAATTACGGCAGATATAGGCTTTCACCTCGTTACTTTTGGCTTTTCTGCCCTCAAATAAAGGGAGAGAACTATCACATCGTCGCTTAAAGCAATGATTTTATGGGGCATGAATTGACGGTATAACAGGTCAAGCATTTCCTCGGGTGTTTTACCTTAACCGAAATAAGCATAGTCTTCCAAAAACTGACCGGATGAATGTTTGCCCTTGCGATAAACATGAGTAAGATAATGGTGCGGATACGTTGAGAACGTACTTGCCACAATTTTTCTTTACTATCGCGGTAAAATGTACGATCTTAATTTCTTCATGAAAGCCGACCAAGAAGGAAATTTAAAAGTCGGCGAAGTAATGATTCATAAAGAAGATGGCCAACCTCGCTATACATGGTTTGAAGAAAATGGCATTTGGAAACCGAAACCGGTGAAATAGTTAACAACTCAAAGGGTTAAATATGTTTTATAAAACAAGAAAAATTATTACAGGAGCCTTTTTGGCTTTAATGTTTATGATGGTGTTTACTTTACAAGTTAATAGCACAACGATAAACATAAAAGAGAAACAGCAACATTTCAGCTTTTCTTATCGATTTACCATTCAAAACCTTCCCTCCGATGCCCAAGAGGTGGAAATCTGGATCCCTCTGCCTACCAATAGCCAGTATCAGAAAGTCACCCAATACTCTATCAACTCCCCCTTCTCTCATCAAATAATTGAAGATGCCCAATACAAAAACCGAATCATTAGCCTTAAATCAGGGGGAAATATTCCTCAAAATGTCACTATCAGCTTAAACTTAGATATCATTCGACAGGAAGTGGACCCAACTTATCAAAAAAATATGGTTTCCAATCAACAAGACTTAAAGCGATTTTTACAACCGGATTCTTTAGTGCCTATTACCGGTAAGATTGCTTTGGAAGCGCAAGCGGTAGTCAATGATAATATGACCCCGTGGGAAAAGATTAAGGCTCTTTACGAACATCTCAACCGAACCATGAAATACGATAAAACCGGCACGGGCTGGGGCAATGGCGATGCTATCTACGCCTGCGATTATCGTAAAGGGAATTGTACCGACATTCATTCTTTGTTTATAGGCATGGTACGTTCTCTTGGCATTCCCGCCCGTTTTACCATCGGTTTTCCTCTCCCTGAGAATAAAGCTCAAGGGGCTGTTAACGGTTATCACTGCTGGGCGGAGTTTTATTTAAAAGACCAAGGATGGGTGCCGGTTGACATCTCCGAAGCTATCAAACATCCCGAGAAAAGAGAATACTACTTCGGGCATCTCGACCCCAACCGGATATCTTTTTCTACCGGCCGCGATATTAAACTCAATACTAATTATGGAGTCGAAAGTTTAAATTATTTCATTTATCCCTATGTGTTAGTCGATGGCAAACCCTTCTACGATATTAAAAAGAGTTTTCGCTTTAAACGCCAATAAGAGAACGTACTTCATTCAACAAAAAGCGGGAAAGTTGTAATCAAAATTCCCGCTTTTTAAATATAAGCCCCACTGGATTATTTTAAAGACTCGTCTAAATTTTTTTTGCTTTGGCCATAATTATTCCACGCCAACCGGTGCCGAAAAAAAGGTGGATATCTTTAGATTGAAAAAGGGCACATTGCGATCATCATCGGCTATGTTATGGAAGTGATTAATGATTTTTATCCCCCCCTCACCGGAGATAAAGAAATGTC
>JAADHM010000082.1 GCA_013151855.1 FCB group bacterium
AAACGAAGCTCTTTCTCCATCGCTATCGGCGTGATTAACTCCACCTCTATCGTAACATTATCGCCCGGCATCACCATCTCCACTCCCTCGGGCAAATGAGCCACGCCCGTCACATCCGTCGTACGAAAATAAAACTGCGGTCGATATCCGGTGAAAAACGGCGTGTGACGTCCGCCCTCTTCCTTCGTCAATACATAGACCTCCGCCTTAAACTTACGGTGCGGCGTAATCGAACCCGGCTTCGCAACCACCATCCCGCGCTCCAAATCATTCTTGTCCACGCCACGCAATAACAAACCGACATTGTCGCCCGCCTGAGCTTGATCCAATAACTTCCGAAACATCTCCACTCCCGTCACCACCGTCTTGCGCGTCTCGCGAATACCGATTATCTCCACCTCATCGCCCTGCTTCACTATCCCACGCTCCACGCGACCCGTGCCTACCGTACCGCGACCCGTTATAGAAAATACATCCTCTACCGGCATCAAAAAAGGCTTGTCCGTATCACGCTTCGGCTCCGGTATATACTCATCCAACGCCGTCAACAACTCCTCAATCGATTTAAATGCCGGATCATCCAGCGAACGTGACGGATCCGCTCCCGCCGTCATCGCCTCCAAGGCACTGCCGCGTATCACCGGTACATCATCGCCCGGAAATTGATAACTGCTCAATAACTCTCGTACCTCCAACTCCACCAAATCCAATAACTCCGGATCATCGACCATATCCACTTTATTCAAATAGACGATAATATACGGAACGCCCACCTGACGCGCCAACAAAATGTGCTCCCGCGTCTGCGGCATCGGTCCATCAGATGCCGATACCACCAATATCGCCCCGTCCATCTGAGCCGCTCCCGTAATCATGTTCTTTACATAATCAGCATGTCCCGGACAATCCACATGAGCATAATGACGCTTCTCCGTCTCATACTCCACATGCGCCGTCGCTATCGTTATCCCCCGCTCGCGCTCCTCGGGAGCATTGTCAATAGAATCAAAACTACGCACTTCCGTCTTATTCTTGCGACTCAAATACATCGTCATCGCCGCCGTCAACGTCGTCTTACCATGATCTACGTGACCTATCGTACCCACATTTACATGCGGCTTCGTTCGCTCATATTTCTGCTTCGCCATAACTCAGGCGCATCCTCCACTATATTTTAACACTTTCTAACATTTTTTTCGAAACCTCAATAGGCACCTGGGCATATTTAGCAAACTGCATAGTAAAGACAGCCCGACCCTGAGAAATATTTCTTAATGTATTGGCATAGCCAAACATTTCCGACAAAGGAACACTAACGGCTACTATCGTAACATCATCACGAGGAACCATACCGTTTATCTTACCTCGCCGAGAATTAAGATCGCCCACCACAGCTCCCATATAGGCTTCCGGTACAACCACTTCAACGTCCATAATAGGCTCCAAAAGAACGGGCACCGCTTTTCGAGCGCCATTTTGAAAAGCCATAGAGCCGGCAATTTTAAATGCCAACTCACTGGAATCAACTTCGTGATAACTACCATCATATAATTCACAGCACACTCCGGTTATCGGATATCCCGCCAGAACTCCGTTACCCATAGCTTCCTTCACTCCAGTTTCCACAGCCGGAATATATTCACGCGGAATCTTTCCGCCAATAACTTTATTTTCAAAACGAAATTCGGTTCCGTCAGTGGTGGGTCTGATACGCATTTTCACATGACCATACTGACCCCTACCACCCGATTGACGGATAAATTTACCCTCACATTCCACTTCCCGAGTGATGGCTTCTTTGTAAGCTACGGAAGGCCGTCCCACTGTGGCTCCGACGGAAAATTCCCTCATAAGACGGTCAATCAAAATCTCCAAATGAAGCTCACCCATACCACTAATAATAGTTTGTCCCGTCTCCTCATTATATTTCACACGAAAAGTAGGATCTTCTTCGGCAAGTTTTATCAAAGCATCGGTTAATTTGTCATGATCTGCTCTTGTTTTGGGTTCGATAGCAACAGAAACGACAGGTTCGGGAAAAGTCATGCTCTCCAAAATAATAGGGTGTTTAAGATCACAAAGGGTATCTCCGGTGGTGGTTTTTCTCAAACCGATAACAGCCACAATATCGCCGGCATAAGCTTCTTTAATATCTTCACGTTTGTTAGAATGCATCCGCAATAAACGAGCAATACGTTCTTTGATATCGGAAGAAGGGTTATAGAGATACGAACCGGCTTTTATTACTCCCGAGTAAACCCTAACATAGGTCAATTTACCAACATAAGGGTCGGTCATAATCTTAAAAGCCAAAGCCGATGCGGGCTCATCCACGCTTGGTTTACGCTCAATAATTTTTTCAGGATTTTTGACATCATGCCCTTTAATGGCCGGTTTATCAAGCGGGGAAGGTAAAAAATCAACAATGCAATCAAGTAGTTTTTGTATGCCTTTATTTTTGAATGAAGAACCGCATAATACGGGCACCATTTTTGATTCTATTGTGGCTTTTCTTACCGCCGCCATAACATCATTGGTGTCCAGAGGTTCGTCATGAAGGAATTGCTCCAGAAGATGGTCGTCATATTCCGCCACTGCTTCGAGCAATTTCTCCCGATATTCATTGGCAATTTCAATCATATCATCGGGGACATCTAAATCCTCAAAAGAGGTACCAAAAGAAGCTTCATTGAAAACCCTAAATTTCATCGACATCAAATCGATGATACCGCTAAACATTTCTCCTTCACCGGCAGGAATGGTAACCGCCACGCATTTGGTAGCGAAGCGTTCATTCATAACTTTTAGAGTATGCGCAAAATCAGCACCGGTACGATCCATTTTATTGACATAAGCAATTCGAGGGACACCATACTTATCAGCCTGCCGCCAAACTGTTTCCGATTGAGGTTCCACACCACCGACAGCACAAAACAGCGCCACAGCACCATCTAACACTCTCAAAGAACGCTCTACTTCTACGGTAAAATCAACATGGCCCGGAGTATCAATGATATTTATGGTATGATCGTGCCAGAAACATGTTGTTGCCGCCGAGGTAATAGTAATCCCTCGCTCCTTTTCCTGTTCCATCCAATCCATAGTAGCGGCACCATCATGGACTTCACCCATCCGATGAGTTTTTCCCGTATAGAACAAAATACGCTCCGTGGTCGTTGTTTTACCGGCATCAATGTGAGCCATAATACCTATATTTCTTACACTCTTTAACATTTCATCAATCACTATCAGACACAAAAAAACCCTAACTGATTATTTCCTTTCAGTACCTTCAAAAAATCAAGAAGAACAGAAGACCTAACGATAACTCTCAGCAGGGTTTAAAAAAAGTTACCATCTAAAATGAGCAAAAGCCTTATTGGCTTCAGCCATTTTATGTGTATCCTCTTTCTTCTTAATAGAGGCTCCTTCGTTGTTAGCAGCGGCAATAAATTCACCAGCCAATTTTTCTGCTATGGTATTTCCGTTCCTACTGGAAGCATAATTTATCACCCAGCGAATAGCCAATGCGGTTCGGCGATTAGGCCTTACTTCCACCGGGACTTGGTAAGTAGCACCACCAACACGACGCGACCTTACCTCCAACACCGGCTTAACATTGTTTATTGCCTTTCGAAATACTTCCAATCCTTCTTGACCGGTTTTCTTACCAACCATATCCAAGGCTTCATAAAAGCCCTTTTCGGCAACGGAACGTTTACCATTTTTCATTAAATAAGAAATAAACTGGGTAATCAGCCTATCTCCGAATTTATAATCAGGAACAATTTCTCTTTTTTCTGCTTTTGTTCTTCTTGACATAATCTATCCAGTTATTTTTTTGGTCTTTTCGTTCCATACTTAGAACGACTACGTTTTCTATCAGCTACTCCCGAGGTATCCATAGTACCTCGTATAATATGGTAACGAACACCGGGTAAATCTTTTACACGACCACCACGAATGAGAACAATCGAATGTTCTTGAAGATTATGTCCTTCTCCGGGAATATATGCGGTAACTTCCATTTGATTGGTCAAGCGAACACGAGCCACCTTACGTAAAGCGGAGTTCGGTTTTTTGGGAGTCGAAGTATAAACTCTCGTACAAACACCGCGTTTCTGGGGGCAAGAGTTCAAAGCGGGCGCTTTTGTCTTTTCAATCACCCGGGCTCTTCCCTTTCGTATCAACTGGTTTATGGTCGGCAAAATCTCTCCTATATTTTTACTATTTCTTTTTCTACAAAGACGATAAGTTTAATTATTAAATTAAAAATTGTCAAGCCTTTTTATTAAAAATATCTACCGCCGTAGCTTCTTTTCCCTTAACAACTTCTTCTCTCTCTCCGGCTTCTTCCTCATCTTCAATCACCTTAATATTACGATACTTATCGATACCCGTACCGGCAGGAATAAGATGACCAATAATAACATTTTCCTTTAAACCCAATAAATGATCAATTTTTCCCGATACCGCCGCTTCGGTAAGAACTTTGGTAGTTTCCTGGAAAGAAGCCGCCGAGATAAAGCTTTCGGTAGTTAACGAAGCTCTGGTGATACCCAACAGTAACGGCTGGAATCGGGCCGGTTCACCGCCTTCAGCAATAACACGGGCGTTTTCTTCGTAAAATTTTATTTTATCAATTCTTTCACCTTCAAGAAAATTAGTATCGCCAACGCTTTCAATCAAGACTTTCTGCATCATTTGGCGGACAATAACCTCGATATGTTTATCGTTTATCCTCACTCCTTGGAGACGATAAACTTCTTGAATTTCATTCACCAAATAAGCCTGCACCGCTTCATCACCGGATACTTTCAAAATATCATGGGGGTCTTTGGGCCCATCACAAAGAGGGTCACCGGCAAAGACATGATCACCGGAATGAACCATCAAATGCTTGCCATGAGGCACCAAATATTCACGTTCCTCGCCTTCTTCACCCTTGACGAATATCTGTTGTTGAGTACGAATCGTTTTCCCAAATTCAACCACCCCTTCAATTTCCGAAATGACAGCGGGATCATGAGGATGACGAGCTTCGAAAAGCTCGGCAACTCGAGGTAAACCACCGGTAATATCGCGAGACTTGGAAATAAATCTTGGAATTTTAACGAGAATATCGCCGGCTTTCACTTCCTGTCCGTCTTCCACCTTTAATTGGGCTTCTGTCGGAATCCGATAGCTGGCAACTATTTCTCCTTTTTTACCCAAAATATTAATCGTTGGGAAGAGTGATTTCTCTTTAGTGTCAACAATAATGAGCTGAATCATTCCCGTTTGTTCATCGACGGCTTCGCTATATGAAACATCTTTAATAATATCGACAAATTTAATCTTACCGGATCTTTCCGTCAAAATCGTATTGGTGTAAGGATCCCACTCAAAGATCAGGTCGCCTTTTTTAACTTCTTGACCTTCTTTAACAAACAAATGAGCTCCATACGGCAACTGTAAACGGGAGCGAACCCGTCCTTCTTTATCGATAATATGAGTTTCTCCAACACCGTCACGGCTCGTAATCATCAAAGAGCCGTCTTCACGTTCCACGGCCTTAACATCTTTGAACTTGATACTGCCATCAAATTTAGATTCTACTTGCGATTGCTCTGCAATACGAGCGGCCGTACCACCAATATGGAAGGTACGCAGAGTTAACTGCGTTCCCGGTTCGCCAATTGATTGAGCGGCAATAACACCGACAGCTTCTCCGATTTCAACCATTTTAAGATTAGCCAGATTACGTCCGTAACATTTCGCACAGACTCCAAACTTCGATTCGCAGGTTAACACCGAACGAATCATAATTTTATCAATTCCAGCCTCTTCAACAGCGTGAGCTTCCTGCTCTCTTATTTCTTCACCGCTGGAAACAAGCAACTCTTCCGTAATAGGATCATAAACATCTTCCAGAGCCACGCGACCCAAAATACGATCAGAGAGAGACTCGATAACTTCTTCTCCCTCTTTAATAGCAGAGACTTCCAGACCTAAAATGGTACCGCAATCTTCTTCGCGAATAATAACATCCTGAGCAACATCAACCAGACGACGGGTCAAATAACCGGCATCGGCGGTTTTCAAGGCAGTATCAGCTAATCCCTTACGAGCACCGTGGGTGGAGATAAAGAATTCCTGCTCATTAAGACCTTCACGGAAATTAGCAATGATAGGGCTTTCGATAATTTCACCAACACCACCGGTAATTTTTTTCTGCGGTTTCGCCATCAAACCACGCATACCGGCCAATTGTCGAATCTGTTCCTTAGAACCACGAGCCCCGGAAGCAGCCATCATATAAACGGGATTAAATCCCTGTTTTTGCTTGGCAAGATTATCAAACATTACCGTAGATATTTCACTGGTAACTTTAGTCCAGATATCAATTACCTGATTATACCGTTCACCGTTGGTAATAACACCTCGTTCATACCGTTTGGTAATTTTGGCCACTTCTTTGGTTGCTTCTTCAATTAATTTATCTTTCTCTTCGGGAACCACCAAGTCTTCTATGGAAACGGTAACACCGGACAAAGTGGCATATTCGAACCCCAGTTTTTTCAAACGGTCCAAGAATTCCACTGTAACTTCCTGACCTAAATCAGAAAAAATCTCTTTAATAATTCCTTCCAATTCGCTTTTGGTCGTTACATCATTAAAAAATGATATGCCTTGGGGAAGGATAGAATTAAAAATTAAGCGGCCGGGAGTGGTTTCCACAAGTTGTCCATTAATTCTTACTTTAACCAAGGCATGAATATCGACATAACCATAATTATATACCGCCAAAGCTTCATCCACAGTAGCAAAAATCATTCCCTCGCCTTTGCTTTGGGGCTTTACACTCGTCAAATAATAGCAACCCAAAACAATATCCTGACTGGGCACGGCTACCGGTCGCCCGGAAGCGGGGAGTAAAATATTGTTGGTGGCTAACATCAAAACACGAGCTTCAAGCTGTGCTTCGAATGACAAAGGAATATGAACCGCCATTTGGTCGCCATCAAAGTCAGCATTGAAAGCGGCACAGACCAAAGGATGCAAACGAATCGCTTTACCCTCGACCAAAACGGGATAAAAAGCTTGAATTCCCAAGCGATGCAAAGTAGGAGCACGATTCAACATTACCGGATGGTCTTCGATGATTTCCTCTAAAATATCCCAGACCTCGGGACGTTCTTTCTCAACTAATTTCTTGGCCGACTTAACCGTTTGGACATAACCTTTCTCTTCCAATTTCATAATGATAAACGGCTTGAAAAGCTCCAAGGCCATATTTTTAGGAAGACCACATTGATGAAGTTTTAACTCGGGACCGACAACAATCACGGAACGACCCGAATAATCGACACGTTTACCTAACAAATTTTGACGAAAACGCCCCTGCTTTCCTTTGAGTAAATCGGAAAGAGATTTAAGCGGACGCTTGGAATCACCGCGGACGGAATGTGTCCGTCGGCCATTATCGAAAAGAGCATCAACAGCTTCTTGGAGCATCCGTTTCTCATTGCGAAGAATCACTTCCGGCGCCTGAATATCGATAAGCTTCTTCAAACGGTTATTTCTATTAATAACCCGCCGATACAAATCATTCAAATCACTGGTAGCAAACCGACCGCCTTCCAACGGTACCAAAGGACGTAAATCGGGCGGAATTACCGGAATAACATTCATTATCATCCATTCGGGACGGTTATTCGAATGACGAAACG
Organism: FCB group bacterium; assembly: GCA_013151855.1. Taxonomy (GTDB): domain Bacteria; phylum Zixibacteria; class MSB-5A5; order GN15; family FEB-12; genus JAADHM01. The sequence goes on from JAADHM010000082.1 coordinate 7,713, forward strand.
ATTCGACAATACGTAAACGTTTGAGAACATCTTTCTTTCTTTGAACGGAAGTTTCCACTTTGGCTTGAGCTCGCAAAGTTACCGCCGTTTCATCGATGTCAATTTTTTTCAGCATTTCGCGAATAGCTTCCGCTCCCATGCGAGCATCAAAAGTTTTACCAGCCTCTTCCAAATCGATATATTCTTCCTCGGTTAAAACATCGCCTTCATGATAAGAAGAGTTACCGGGATCTATCATTAAATAGGATTCATAATAAAGAATCTTTTCCAATGCTCTAATCGACAAGTCCAAAAGATTTCCGATACGGGAAGGCAATGACTTAAAATACCAGATATGAGATACCGGCACCGCTAATTTGATATGCCCCATTCTTTCTCGGCGTACTTTTGACTGGGTAACTTCCACGCCACAACGGTCACAAACTATTCCTCGAAAACGAATGCGTTTATATTTACCGCAGTTACATTCCCAATCTTTTACGGGACCGAATATTCTTTCACAGAATAAACCATCTCGTTCCGGTTTAAAAGAACGATAATTGATAGTTTCCGGTTTGGTTACTTCACCATAAGACCACGACAAAATTGTTTCCGAAGAAGCAATCTGAATTTGTATTGCCTCAAAATCTGATGGCTTTTTATTTTGTCCCTGACTTTTTCCCGCCAAATTGGCCATGGATCTCTCCTTTATTTCCTCTGTTCATTGAGAACAGTATTATTGCCACCAACCATAATTTTATTTTTCAACTAAACGAACATCCAAGCCCAAAGCTTGAAGTTCTTTTATCAATACATTAAACGCTTCGGGATACCCGGGTTCCGGGGGATTTTCTCCCTTCACGATAGCTTCATAAACCTTACTACGCCCGGTAACATCATCGGACTTGACCGTCAACATTTCCTGAAGAGTATAAGCGGCACCATAAGCTTCCAAAGCCCAAACCTCCATCTCTCCAAATCGTTGCCCGCCAAACTGAGCTTTGCCTCCCAAAGGTTGTTGCGTCACCAGAGAATAAGGACCAATGGAACGAGCATGAATTTTATCATCCACGAGATGCGATAATTTAAGTATATAGATATAACCGACCGTGACCGGATTGTCAAAAGGAATACCGGTAAACCCATCATATAGTTGCAATTTCCCACTCTCGGGTAAATTCGCTTGTTTCAATTTTTCCTGAATTTGTTCTACCGAAGCACCCTCGAAAACCGGAGTAGCGTAGTTTTCACCCAAAGAGTTAGCCGCCCAGCCCAAATGAGTTTCCAAAATTTGACCGATATTCATTCTTGAAGGAACCCCCAACGGATTCAGAATAATATCAACAGGGGTACCGTCAGCCATATAGGGCATATCTTCCACCGGAACAATCTTGGAAACGACACCTTTGTTCCCATGGCGTCCCGCCATTTTATCGCCGACAGAAATTTTACGACGAATAGCAATCAAAACTTTCACCAACTGTTTTACACCGGGAGGAAGTTCCGCACCACGAACAATTTTATCAATATTAATCTCCATTTCCTGTTTCTTGGAGTTAATAAGATTGGCCGCTTCAGCTAAGATACCGTCTACATTCTTATTCACATTATCATCATCACAAAATCCTTCCGGAGCGACAACGGAATCAAAATCAAAATCATTGAAGAAATCGGCTTTAAATTTATGTCCGGCACGAACCATAACGGAATTATCAAGCAAAGAACGGATTGTTTGAGAAGTTTTACCGTCAAGAAGCTGTCCTATTTTTTCATTTCTCAGTTTTTTAATATCATTTATCTTTTTATTATAAACTTTCTTTATCTGGGCAACTTGGCTTTTCTCTAATTTTTTAGCCTCTTCGGTCCGTTCCTTTCTGGTAAAAACATAAGTATCAATAACAATACCTTTCATTCCCGGAGGAGCTTTTAAGCTGGCATCTTTGACATCACCGGCCTTTTCACCAAAAATAGCTCGCAACAAACGTTCTTCCGGTGAAAGTTCCGTCTCTCCTTTGGGAGTAACTTTCCCCACCAAAATATCCCCCGCTTCCACTTCCGCTCCCACGCGAATAATACCATTTTCATCCAAGTTTAACAATGCTTCTTCGGAAACGTTGGGAATCTCACGAGTGATTTCTTCCGAGCCTCTTTTGGTATCTCTAACTTGCAATTCATATTCTTCAACATGAATAGAAGTATAGATATCTTCCTTAACCAATCTTTCTGACAGGATAATAGCATCCTCAAAATTGTATCCACGCCAGGGCATAAAAGCAACAAGGACATTATAACCCAAAGCGAGTTCCCCCTTGCTTATCGCAGGACCATCGGCGATAACTTCACCCTCTTTAACCTTGTCACCCACCATAACCGTAGGCTTATAATTGATACAAGTATCTTGGTTAGAACGACGGAACTTAGTTAGTTTGTATTCATCATCTTCCACATAGCCTAATTTACCCGCTCTTTGCTTCACTTCCGGTCGCACAACAATTCTTTTGGCATCGACATAAATAACCTCGCCGGCATGCTTAACTTTGATTACAGCGCCGGAATCGGAAGCAACTTTGGCTTCCATACCGGTACCGACAAAAGGAGCCTGAGTTTTCAAAAGAGGAACCGCCTGCCGTTGCATGTTACATCCCATCAAGGCGCGGTTGGCATCATCATGCTCAAGAAAAGGAATCAACGAAGCCGCCACGGAAACAATTTGCCGAGGGGAGACATCCATATACTGCACTTCTTCCGGTTTCACTTGACGATAATCCGTGCGATTGCGAGCGAGGATCAATTTATTTACAAAATGTCCCTTTTTATCGACCGGTTCATTACACTGGGCGATATTATAACGGTCTTCCTGATCTGCGGAAAGGTATTCAATATCATTGGTAATCTTTCCATTCTCCACTTTCCGATAAGGGGTCTCAATAAATCCATATTTATTAATACGGGCAAAGGTTGCCAAGGAAGTAATAAGACCGATATTCGGTCCTTCCGGGGTTTCAATGGGACACATACGACCATAGTGAGTATGATGAACATCGCGGACTTCAAAACCGGCTCTCTCTCTGGTTAAACCACCGGGACCCAAAGCCGACAAACGCCTTTTATGAGTCAACTCGGAAAGAGGATTCGTCTGATCCATAAACTGTGAAAGCTGAGAGGAACCAAAAAACGTATCGACCACCGAAGACACGGTGCGGGCATTAACCAGCAGTTGCGGAGTAACATTTTCCTGATCTTTCAAAGAAAGACGCTCGCGGATAGTACGGGAAACACGTGTCAAACCGACAGAAAAAAGATTAGCGAGTAATTCGCCCACCGTCCGAGCACGACGATTACCAAGATGATCAATATCATCGGTAAAGCCAACATCATTACAAAGCCCGGTAATATATTTGATGATAGCGATAAAGTCTTCGGGGACTAAGGTAGAAGTATCCAAAGGAATATCCAACCCCAACCGCTGGTTTATCATATAGCGACCTACTTCGCCCAAATCATAACGTTTACTGCCAAAGAAAAATTTATCAACCAACGATTCTGCCATTTCCGGCGACGGAGGGTCACCGGGACGAAGGATGGAATAAATTTTCATCAAAGCTTCTTCGCGAGACTTGGTAGTATCTTTTTTCAAAGTATTCAAAATTACGGGAACTTCCCTTCGCTCACTAACCTGTACCACCTTGATCGATTTATTACCATTATTAATGATGGTTTCCGCCAACTCTTCGGTTAACTCATCACCGACAGAACAAATAACTTCTCCGGTTTCCTTGTTAACGATTGTTTCTGCCACATAATTACCGATTGCTTCTTTTAATTTTTTCCCGGATAAATTGATTTTCACGGGGTCATAGAAAAGCTGAATGATTTCATCATCGGTAGGATAACCGATAGCTCTCAGAATATTTGTAACGGGCAATTTCCGCTTAGCATCAAGGTATAAAAACATAACATCATGAATATCAGTAATAAATTCCATCCAGCTACCACGGTAGGGGATAATACGAGCGGAATATAATTTCTTACCGTTGGGGTGTAATTCTTCGTCAAAGAAAACTCCCGGGCTACGATGTAATTGACTTACTATTACCCTTTCCGCACCATTAATTATAAAAGTTCCCCATTCCGTAATAATAGGCAACTCTCCGAGGTAAACATCTTGCTCAATAATATCCTTGATTTCTTTTCCTTCACCTTCACCTTGACGAGAAATCAATCTCATTGTTACTTTTAAAGGTGCGGCATAAGTCATATTTCTCTCACGACATTCTTCAATGGTATAACGCGATGGGCTAAGATGATAACCGCCATACTCCAGAGAATAATTTTCATGGACATCGGAAACGGGGAAGATTTCGCTGAAAATCCGATGAAGGCCGGCCATTTTACGCTTGTTCGGAGGGACATCCGGCTGCAAGAAATCGTTATATGAACGTAATTGAACCTCGAGAAAGTTTGGCATTACTGTCGCATCGGACAATTTGCCATAACTTATCCTTTCTTTTATCCCTGATTGGGTCAACTTTCCACCCTCCTAAAAATAAAATCACATTTCAAACGATATATATCGCTTATAATAACTTTCAAATTTATTTTCATAACAAAAACTTTTGGCGATCCTGTCATATCTTTTTTCTCCCCAAAAAACGGGAGCCGTTTTTTGCAGTCAATCAGCCAACAAAAAACAAAACACGGGAATTATCTTTTGTGCATGTAACCGATCGGGAACAAGTTTGTTCCCGACCTATAAACCTACCATTTACTTAATTTCTACAACCGCACCGGCTTCTTCAAGCTTAGCCTTAGCGGTTTCGGCATCTTCTTTAGAGACACCTTCTTTTACTTTCGTGGGAGCGCTTTCAACTAAATCTTTAGCTTCCTTCAAACCCAACGACGTAATCTGACGAACAGCTTTGATAACCTGAATTTTCTTATCGCCGATGGAATTTAAGACGACATCAAATTCTATTTTTTCTTCAGCTTCCGCACCACCGGCAACACCGGCAGCGGGCATCATAGCCACGGGTGCGGCAGCGGTTACGCCGAATTTTTCCTGAATAGCTTTTGATAGATCGGCAAGATCCATAGCGCTGAGTCCAGATATTTTTTCAACAATTTCGTCAATAGCTGCATTTGCCACTTTATTTTACCTCACAAAATCAAAGATTAACTTATTTATTATTTACTGAGAATCACTTCATCCCAGACGGGTGGACAAAATCCGCCTAGAAGCACGGGCGAAGTCAAATCCCATTATAGTCCTTTTACTTACAAAAATCACCCTTCATTTTTTCTCTTTTCAGCCAAAGCATCTATGGAACCTATAAGTTCTCTAAAAAATCCATCCAAACTTCCCACCAAACTACTGAAAGGAGCTTCGACAGCAGCCACTATTTGAGACAACAAAATATCCCGAGAAGGCAATTCCGCTAAGCGCGAAATATCAGCGGCATCAAACATTTGGTCATCAACCACAAATACTTTCATCCGAGGCAGTTCTTTTTTCTTATAAGATTCGTGCAGAATTTTCGCTGCCACTGCCGGATCATCATTGGTAAAAGCAATTGCGGTGGGACCGGTAAAAAAATCAGTCAAATTCTTGCGGCCAGCATCTTGAGCGGCCAATTTCAGTAAAGTATTTTTGGCAATCAAATATTTAACGTTATTCTCACGCAAATTTTTTCTAAGAACTGTCATATCCGCAACATTAAGGCCTTGATAATCAGTGATAAATAACGAGTCTGACGCTTCAAAGAGTTTCTTCATCTCAGCAACAGCCGCTATCTTTTCCGGTTTTGGCATATCGGTACCGTCTCCTTTCCTCTATTTCTTCAAATCAGCAATTAGCTGTTGATGGTCTAATTTCATTCCCGGACTCATGGTCGAACATAGGGAAGCTCCGAGAAAATAAGCCCCTTTCGCCGAAGCTGGTTTAGCTCGCAGGATGGTATCTATAAAAGTCATCACATTCTCCGCGATTTTCTTATCATCAAAAGAAAGTTTACCCACGGAAACAGCAACATTAGCCTGTTTATCAACTCGAAACTCTATTCTCCCCCCTTTAAGCTCTTTCACCGTGCGGGCAATATCCATAGTAACCGTACCTGTTTTAGGATTGGGCATCAACCCGCGAGGACCTAAAATCTTTCCCAAGGGACCAATTATTTTCATCATATCAGGCGTAGCGACAGCCACATCAAAACCAGTCCATCCGCCTTTGACCTTTTCAGCCAAATCCTCAGCACCAATAAAATCGGCTCCGGCTTCTTCCGCTTCTTTTGCTTTTTCTCCCTGCGCAAAAACCGCTACCCGTACTTTTTTCCCCGTACCATGAGGTAAAGCCACGGTTCCCCGCACCATTTGATCGGCATGTTTGGGATTCACGCCGAGACGAACGGCGATTTCCACCGATTCATCAAACTTAGTATAATGATGTTCTTTTATCATCTTTATGGCTTCATCCAATGAGTACCTTTTGGTGCGGTCGATTTTAGCACGATATTCTCGATATTTTTTTGAATGTTTCATTTACACCTACTCTCCCTGAAAACAATTTTACATGTCTCAGGTAAAACGAATATTATTTTCCTCTATTGAACTTCAATGCCCATTGAACGCGCCGTACCTTCAATCATCAACATCGCGGTTTCAATCGACGAAGCATTCAAATCTTTCATTTTAGTTTCAGCTATCTTTTTAATCTGGTCTTTTGTAACACTTCCGACTTTATTTTTATTGGGGACATCGGAACCTTTTTGTAATTTTGCCGCCATTTTCAACAAAGTTGATGCGGGCGGTGTTTTAGTTTCAAACGAGAAAGATTTGTCAATATAAACCGTAATAACAACCGGTGTTAAAATACCATTGCCACCTTGCGTGCGAGCGTTAAATGCTTTGCAAAACTCCATAATATTAACACCCCGCTGGCCTAAAGCCGGTCCCACAGGAGGAGCCGGATTAGCTCCGCCAGCCGGTATCTGAAGTTTTATAATTCCTGCAACTTTTTTTGCCACTTTTCAATTATCCTAAATATATTTAAAGTCTTCTATTTTTTCACCAATTCCACCTGAAGAAAGTCAAGCTCTACCGGAGTCGGGCGACCAAAGATAGAAACCATCACCTTAACTTTTCTCCGTTCCATATTAACTTCGCTTATAGAACCGGAAAAGTCCATAAAGGGACCGTCACTTACTTTCACCACATCACCGACCTGAAAAGGTATATCACTTACTTCTTCCGTGCGGCTACGATCAATCTGACCGATAATCCTCTCAACTTCGTTATTACGTAAAGGTTTCGGTTTGCCACCGGCACCGACAAAATTGGTTATGCCGGGAATTGAAATCACCAATTCTTGAGTTTGTTTATCCAAATCAACTTGTACCAATATATAACTAGGTAGAAATTTCTTGGTCGAGGTCGTTCTTTTACCTTGTTTCATTTCCGTAACTTGCTCCGTAGGAACCAACACTTGACCGAATTTATCTTCCAGACCAGAATTAGCAATGGAAGATTCCAGATACTTTTTTGCTTTCTGTTCATGACCGGAAAGAGTATGTACCGCATACCAATGCAATGCCATCACGTAATTAACCTCCAACTCCACCACCGAAAATCGCCTGTATGATAAAGCTTAAAATGCGATCGACAATACCGATAAAAACAGCTATTATCAATGACACCACTATGGTAACGATAGTAGAGCCAACCAACTCATCTTTTGTTGGCCAGGTCACCTTTCTAAGCTCTGCCATAACTTCTCTTAAAAACTTTTCAATTTTTTTCATCATAACCTTATTACCACAATTTTTCAGGCCAGGAGGGACTCGAACCCCCAGCATCCGGTTTTGGAGACCGGCGCTCTACCAATTGGAGCTACTGGCCTTTATCAGCAAGTAATTTACTACCTTGTTTCTTTATGCGTCGTATGCTTATTACAAAACCGGCAATATTTACGAATTTCAACCCTTTCCGGATGTAGCCTTTTATTTTTGGTAGTGTTGTAATTTCTTCTTTTACATTCACCACAGGCCAATATTACTCGTTCTCTCGGCATTTTTTATAACCAATTATTATTAAAATTAATCTTTTCTTATTCAATAACTTCCGAGATGACGCCGGCGCCAACCGTCCGGCCTCCTTCGCGGATAGCAAAACGAAGCTCTTTCTCCATCGCTATCGGCGTGATTAACTCCACCTCTATCGTAACATTATCGCCCGGCATCACCATCTCCACTCCCTCGG